>JARGGA010000298.1 GCA_029210805.1 Candidatus Thorarchaeota archaeon | reverse complement strand
TTTCAAAAAGGCGATTCTTTTGTTGGGATAGTCAATCAGTAATTCTAATTCTTTCAAGAAAGGATAACCAATGATTCCATCCTGTATTATTTCACCCCGAGGGGATACCACCCTTAGATCTATCACTCCTACTGTTGGGTCCTCTATTCTAGCACCACCCGCAGTCAGACTATCCAACTTTGCGGCATATCCTTCAGCAAAACCTCCAACTCCTTGACAACCATCCTCACAACCTGACGAACCTGGACTTTTTGCTCTCAATTCCGCAACTGATTGGTCCTTGGATAGGCCGAGCTTATTAGCGGCTTCCGGAGTGATAACATTTCCACCGGAACCTGTATCAAGAACTAATTGAAATGGACCGATACCATTCAAGTATGCGGAAACGCCGATAAGATGGGTATCTTCAATGTATTCGAACTTCTGCCAATCTACACGATTGTCTTCTTCAACATTTGACCCATTTGCTTTCTTTAGCTTGAGAGTACTTGTTCGATAATCTACAGACATTTCAAATTCCTTTAGGGTCGAATGGCCAATCACTCCTGACGTGAAGCGAGCGCCACCCATGAGCGAATCGAAATCAATGACCATTATTTCGGTATTCTCAATCAAAAGAGACCCTATTAGCAAAGATTCAATTCTTGCAAAAGAAACGGGAAACATACCTCCGCCTACACCTGAAGCCATCTTCCTATCACCCTCATAGGTTTCGATTCCAAGTTTCTCAGCTAGTGATTTCGAAATTGTTGTGGCGGTTGCGCCAGTATCTAGGGTGAAAGTGAAGGGGCCCTCACCATTCACAGTCACTGGAATATGTGGATGGTTGGATCCTCTCCCCAATTCAAATTTCAATTCCATCATTATTCAATCCATATATCTCATGTGCGAGATATGTTATGCAATATATCCCACCGATGAGATATATTAAGTCTCTTATTTGGACAGGATAAGAATGTGGCAATGATGAATTGGTGAAATGTAAAATCTATGGTGACTCCAACCAATAGTAGACATCATACGGATCAGGATTCGTGTATCCCAACTTAAGTGCCAAGTGTACAGACGGTTGATTGGCAGCATCCCAATTAGGAGTGATTCCTTTGAGTAACGCATCTTCAATAAGAGCAGCGCATACGATGGTTGCCAAGCCCTTTCTCCGAAATTTAGAATCATCCAAAGTTTCTACTTGAATTTCGAAGTCATCACTAAAAGGAAAAGCAGTGTATGCAACACTTACAGTCTGATCACCTTTCTTTATACAATAGCCCCAACCATCCTCCAAGAATTTCTCAAATGAGCCAAAGAAGTATTGTAGGGCCGACCAATATGTTTTGGCCGAGTTATTCAAAGTATCCAGGTCTATTTTCTGAAGAGTGTATACAGGCGGCAATGATTCGACTATTTTCCGCAAATAATCAATATCCAATGAATCTGCACTAAGCTTGGTCCGATGTTGGGTTCTGATCTTCTCGCCCCATTCAGATTGTACAAACTTATTCCAATTTTCATCCGGAACAATTGCAATCGTCTGAGATGGAAAATTCCGAATTATGTCCTTTGCCCCAGAGGATGATGCATCACCAGCAAGAAATGACATTGGGGTAAATAGAAAATATGCAACAGTAGGATTTTCCTTAGAATCAGTTTTTATTGAACCCAGGCCTAAATCCATCCAACCAAAAATCATTGCACGTCCGCGCTTATGAGATTCAAATAAATGACGCACCAAATCATATTCATTCGAAGCAAGGTCGATAAGCACGGTTAAGACTCCATTTCTTCTGCACTCGGTATCGGATTCAATAGTGCAATAACGCTTTCCGTTAGGGCAGGTATGGTAACAAAATCCCTCTGGTCATCTGGGAGAATATCTCGTCTATGTGTCAGATAATGGTTTAGCGGTATATCTAGGAACGTTGTTTCTGAACCATGATGGAACACGCGCATCATCAACTTTCTCGGAGAAAGGCATGTACGGTTTTATGTCAACAACAGGAGAGCCATCTATTGCATCAATCTGATCAATGTATATCCGCCTATTTTCTTCATCAAGAAGAACGATCTTCACCACAGTAAGGCCGATAGGTGTTGGACGCGCCGGAGAACGACTTGCAAATACACCAGAAAGAGCAGCTCCTTCCCGTGGTGGATAACTACGAAGATTCGACCTATTTTCCGCATTGTTGCGTTCGTGAATCCACCAAAGAACAATGATGTGAGAGAACTGGTCCACTTGTAATGCACCTGGCCAATACTTATCATCAATCTCAATGTAAATTGATTCCGGGTCCGGCTTTCGTATATACCCTATAATTGTTGCACGTAACATCATTTCCACTCCCTAAAGTTCAAGTCCATTTCATGACTACGTTGCTAGTTGCTCTGAGGACAAAAGCAATTTCACCGAGATGGTGTTGATTGTGTCTTAGTAAATAGAGATACTTGTGAAACACACTATCGAACCAGTGAAACCCATCTTTGGAATAAAATGATTCATCATTCATCGAAATCAAGATTGATGTAATTCGATCAATCATATCCATAAGATAGTTTGAAAGCAATTGAGGTGAAAGCAATGGAAGGATATCAGTAGAAGGATCCTTCACATCATCCCAATTGTAGCCAGCTCGTTTTCCCCATTCCATGCTGTTTGGAGTACTTCTTGAATAGAAATCCATTGTTTCAATGATATGATAGAGTGTCAAAGCAAAGAACCATTTTTTGCGGCTATACGACCAGACCGATTCATCTGAATTTCTAATCGCCGTACGCAACATTTTCCACGATGAAGAATACTGATTTAGCATTTGAGCACCGGAAAACGATGTACTAGAATCCAAAATCTCTCACCAAACAATTCTAGATACACTCATTCACTAATGAATTTGTCAGTTGAAAGGAATGGTGTCCGCAGAATATTCCCTGCGGACAGAAGAGATTTTACACAATTCGTAGTCGAAGTGGATTTTCTACTAATTTTGAGTTTGGCTTCTTCGGATGCTCAGTATGAGATGTGTTTTGTTCACCCAAATCTAAGCATTTGTACACGGGCATGCAGACAGACATCTTTAGAAACACCTCATAGTGGTTTGGTTGCTGCAATCTTCGCACTGACAGCAATATCATATCCTGCCTTTTCTGCAACATGCACATCGATGAATCCAGCATCGCGCATCAACTGCAGATATTCTTCTTCAGGAATCGCACCACCTATGCAACCGGTATATGATGCAACTTCATCCCGAACACTATCAGGGAGGGTATCTTTCAGAACAATGTCAGAAACCATCATCCGCCCACCTGGCTTCAAGACTCTATAAGACTCCTTGAACACTGCTGCTTTGTTGGGTGCGAGATTGATCACACAATTACTAATGATAACATCAATTGTGCTATCCTCTACAGAAAGTGCTTCTATGTCACCTTGTCTAAATTCGATATTTGTGACACCCATCTCATCGATGTTCTTTCTTGCTTTCTCCAGCATTTCGGGCGTCATATCAATACCTATTACTTTTCCAGATTCACCAACTTTCTGAGAAGCAAAGAATGCGTCAAGCCCTGCGCCGCTCCCAAGATCAAGAACTGTTTCTCCCTCTTTCAAGCTCGCAAGAGCCAATGGATTTCCACAGCTACCATTTGATTCAGTTAATGAAGCAGGTAGCCCTTCTATAGAGTACCCATATTCTTTCAATTTAGATTCCTGAAATGATTCAGAAGGAGGTCCACAACAGCTGCTTTTGGCAGCTGGAGGACCACATCCACAATCACCATCTGATTTTCCAGCTAAACCAGCATACGTATCCCTAACCGCCATTTTGATTTCGTCAGGGGACATTTCACTTACTTTCTTTGTCATCAGTGAACACCTAGTATTGGATGTCCTATTATTGGACAGCCAATATTGTTCGCCCAATACATTTAAGCGTATTGGCATGAGTAAATAAAATATGTCAGAAATCCCAAATGATGAAAGATGCTGTCCACCAGATTGCTGCGATATGAGAGGATTTCTTACATTCCAGATCCTTTGGGAACTTAGAACTGAAAATCTTAATGGCCAACAGATTGCAGAGAGAATTTGGAAGAGGAGAGGAGGAAACAAGCCTACTCCAGGTACGATATATCCAGCTCTCAAGGAATTGAAGGAAAAGTCCATGATTACGGGAGAGAAAGATGGAAATCAAATTATCTACCATCTAACAGTGGAGGGAAAGGCTGAACTCGAAGATGCAGCCAGATACTTTTTCCAAGCATTCGGAGACATAATTGAAGAATCGAAGACGCTTTTTGTCATTAAAGGCAAGTGTGATTGCTAATTACCGAACGTACGTCTACCCAATCTTTTATTCGAGCAAGTTCATATAATCGTAGGATATAGATTGTACAACTGCGGAATAAAAGGGACGTAGTGAGTTTCATACGATGTCTATTGAAGAACCAGGGATTAAGTCACTAAAAGGAAATCAGTTAT
>JARGGA010000297.1 GCA_029210805.1 Candidatus Thorarchaeota archaeon | reverse complement strand
ATGAGAGGTTGACGGCCATCCAGAAGACTAGCCACAAGTATAGTTCCTGAGGAGAGACTGAGGGGATTGTGCTTATTCAGTAGAGTGGAGATTGAACCGGCTGAAATTGAAAGGATGTCATACTTGGTGGGCACATACTGTAAATGGGCGACATTATTCCATACTGATAGGGCAACAAGACTGGAGCACTCCTCATATGGTATGTGCATCTTCTCAGCCAAAGAACTGATAGATATACCATCTTCGACATGCTGGAGGAAATTCTTGATGCGGTACGCAAGACTAGGAAGGACATATCTTCCCTGCGTTTTGGACCAATCTGGAACTCTCCAAATACGGGTACTTTCAGTGAGCTTGCCTTCAAAGAATACACGAGAAACAAACCCATCAAAATCGGAAAATACCGCGCCCTCAAAGCTAGTGGCGTCTCTCAGAAGTGCAAAACCATCCTCAAACTCTCTCACAACTCTTCGAAGTTTGCTCCTGACCTCATGTGTTTCTCTTGATACAGCCAAGCATCCGACAATCCAGTCGCCTGATTCCACAATCAATGTCACTTCAGAGCCGTACTCTGCCCTCCAATGCTTTTGTTCGAAGCCGATCATCTCCTCCATGAAGTTTGACATTGCTGAAACGAAACTTGCCATTAGATGCGGGTCCCTTTCTTCACCAATGAATTTGTGAGTGTAAGGTGCTAGCCCAGTCCGTTTGTTATGCAAAAAGAGAAGTTTCTCATTCGAAACTCTGTGTTCCTGCTGCTCGTGCTCTCGAATATTACCTGAATTAGAACTCATTCCTGTTATCAGTCCCCTATACTATCTGGAGATGTCGACAGCATTGTCAGGCAATTCCGTAGCTGGAAACCAGACTTTGACCATGGCACCAGCATTTGGACACTTTTGAAGCCGGTCGTGTATCGAGATGTGGCCACCATATTTTTCAATAATCATCGAAGCGATATGAAGACCAACTCCACCGTATCTTCGGTGCCTATCAAAGATATCTCGCTTCCTTCTGTCCTCAATACCGGGACCATTATCAGACACACGTAGTTCATATCCCAATGGAGCTTCATCTATGCGAAGCCAAACCTGCTTGGAGTCAGAGGAGTTATGCACAATCCCATTTTCGACAATATTTTCAACAAGAATTGATAGATACTTGTCAGCGCGTATTTGGCATAAGCTATTGTGAATTTGGAGATGAATGTCAGTTTCAGGAAACCGAGTTGATACTCTCTCAACAACAGCAGCTACTACTTCCGAGAGTTGATGCTCTTCTAAATCGATGAGATCGAGATTCTCTGTTGTCTTAACCTTTTGAATCAAATTACCACACTTGATTATGAGAGCAGACATATTGGACAGAATGTCTTGAATATCAGATTCCTCAGGTTTAGCACTAAGAATATTGGTGAAGAATAAGATCTCTTGAAGCCGGTTTCTAATATCATGACCCATGAGATCGAGATAGAAACGAGCAAATTCCTCAGTTCGTTTTATTGCACTGATATCAGAAAAGCTCCAAACGAGTCTGTCCAGTTGGATTCTCTTGACATCATACCGAATTTGTGAGCCGTTTACTAGAATCAGGACACCACTAGATACATCAGAGAGAATAACTTCAGCTAAAGCATTCTCTAGGAATTCAGATGGCTGCGTTAGAGGTGGATTTTGACTTGCTTCAAGTACTACATTTAGACTTGTACCTGTTTCAATAGGTTTTTGGACAAGCCAAATATCAAGAATGCGATTCCAGAAGAGAATGTGTCCCTCTAAATCCGTAATAAAAACACTCGAGGGAAGGGCGTCCAGAATTTCTTTGTCTAGAAAGTTTCTCTGGTGCCCATTTGGGATTCCATATTGGAAGGATGAGTCAGGATTGATGGAGTTCATTGTAAATCGCTCTCACTGTTTTCCCCAAACTGATCCGTTACTCGAAGTATTCGTTTCTTTGGATTCAATGCGGGTTTGTCTATCGTTTTGAAGGTAGGCTTCCCTTTGTACAATCAAACAAATGTCAGGGTAGGGATAGCTCGGATTATTCATGCTGTTATCGATTTCTAATCTCATCTCTACATTTCCCCCACATCAGCGAAGCAGATTGCTGAAGATGCATGGTGATCCCATACTCTTCTTTTCCTTACCCGTTTGTGATGTAGCACAACTTGTCCTAAAGAGGTGATTTCCGCAGTCTTCTGCCTTCCGATACGAGTACGTTTCACATATCCTGCTTGTATCAAATCCTTTAGATGACGTGAAACAGAGGCACGATTGACAACTGTATCTCTCGATATGTTCGCCTGAGGTACCGGACCATATTGAATATCAAGATACTCCAGTATTCTCCGCTTATTTTGACTCATATGGAGTAACAGGTCTGGTCTAAGCAACGACAATGTTGAGAGATTGGTGTCTCCAGAAGTAATCAGGAGAGATTGTGTCATGGTTGCCGCTAGACAAGCTGCGATAGCCACTACAGGATTATTGCAGACAACATTGAACTCAATATCAAAATTATCAAGTCGAGCATTGTCTACAGCATTAAGAAGTGTACCTAGAATCTCGTCAATGCTGAAATCCTCTAGATCCACAAGCGTGGCTTGAAATCCCAGACTTGTATACTGTTCCAGAAATCTCTGATGCTCATCAATACACGAAATAGGACCAACCAAAATGAGTTCATCCGTTCGTCGATGAATGATAGTCTTGGCAATTAGGTGGGTAGCATCTTTATCAAACACAGCAACATGTACGACAGGTCTAGTCATTTCTGAGCCCCTTGTTCTATTTTTCTTGATAGGACATCGCTTTGATAACCGCATGAACTAGAAACTATTCCAGCCAACGGTTGGTTGGGGTTGATGAATACTCTTGGAAGTTCTACCCATAGAGTCTGCATCAACCCCGTTGTCGAATCAGTTTGTGTGTAGTATTTTATGGTTTTTGATAATATAAAGCATCAAATCCCTTCGAGAAATGGACTAAAACACTAGTTTGGAGCAGTATTGCCTTTTCCCAGAGTCGCACCATTCGGGATTTTCTATAATATCTCAGGAGTTTTGCGACTCATAATGCGCTTCATAAGAAAAATAATAGTGGTTAATGTTGGTAGTGCTTCGTCTGAATTTGAACTCTTGAAGAATGCCCTATCCAGATATTCGTTGCTCATATTGTGAGATATGCAACCCATCCAACCATATCGCCACTGAACTCTCTGGAAAGTCCCACGATTGTCTCTCGATATTCCAGAGGTGTTTAGGTAGATCCCAATTCCCCCAGAGACTGGTATTCAACACCGAAACATCGATGTGAGTATGCCACTCTAGGTTATGGATGCATTTCAATAGATCAATTGCTCCATTTCGAGGAAGGTTCACCTCAAGCATCAGATTGCTTCTTTTATCATACCTGATAAAGGTTCGAGGTAGTTCTCTCGCCCAGATCTCCACGGTACGTGCGTGATTCTTATCCGTCCACAAGGTTGTATGCTCAGAGAGACCGACATTATGGATATTCCACACGGGTTGTATCAGTCCTTCTTTCTCAAGTTGTTTCCTTTTTGACAAGAATCTCTTTTGACCAATCCCGAGATGTTCTCTTTGTTCCCGGGTTGCTGTAGTTCCCTTTAGAACAAGTGAAAGAAGGTGCATATCGTTATCATCAAGGTATGATTCTGTTCGTTTTGCAGGAATGTCTATGCGTTCGAAGGCATCCTGAAGACCTTCATTGAGGATACGATGCCCCCAGCCATGTAGGGCATTCCAAGGGATACTCCATCCACCCTGTTCAGCATCATAATGACGGAATGAGTGTGCGAGTCCAGAAGAATTTATTTCAATGAGTTTTGAGCCCATCCCGGTCTCATCGAGAATCTTCTGAAATTCATTAACGGACCGAATAGATTTTGCGTTATCTGGGACTGCAAGTGTGACCATGGTATTCCATGGACCAAGAAGAACCTCTCGAACAGAGAAGAGGAATGGACAGTCACGGACTGAGTGGAGCTGGTCCGTATCTGGAGAGTCACTCTTGAACAAGTAGAACATTCTGATACCCACTCTGGAGAAAGGGACTTTCATGAGTGGGTAAAGCACCTGTTTCTCTCGCAGAGAGGATACCTGCTCGGATACCCAACTCTTACTAAGGTTCATCTCATCTGCAAGCTCTTTAGATGAGGATGTTTGCTTCATTAGTACAAGTTCAAGGATTTTGACCTCGGATGATGTGAGCTTAACTTCTATATCTTGTTGCCGTTTTTCCAAGAATGTGACATAGTACTCCAAATCCATCTCTAGGCCATATTGTTCGTTAGCAACCAAATGCTGAATGATTTTATCCAGTTGATCACTACCACCAATAGTACAGATATGTCGAATGTCCTTTGGATATGTATAGTCCATGTTGGGTAGTATCTTCAAAGGCTGTATATCTGACCAGAGTTCTATCCATCTGGCTTTTTTCTTTATCCCAATCAATGACTGGTAAGC
>JARGGA010000296.1 GCA_029210805.1 Candidatus Thorarchaeota archaeon | reverse complement strand
TGATTGCATCTCCTACAACTCGTAGGAGTCCAAATTCCGCGTCGATTGGCGTGCCACCTATAACAATGAAAGTGACTCCAAGTGTTGCGAGCAGTAACCCTCCTACCTTATCCCATGTGATTTTCTCGCTGAGGAGGGGGGCTGCCAGGATAACAGCAAAAACCGGACTCATGTTAAGGAGGAGGAGGGTTTCCCCTGCGGTAGTCATCCCAAGTCCAATGTATTGAAGGACTTGTGACAGAAAGGGACCTGTTATGCCGGCAATCAGGATAACTCGCCAATGTATTCTAGCCTTTCGCAGGTTCTCTGTCCTTGATTGGGATGTTACAACAAGAAGAACAAGAAAGGGAACTGCAATAGTGTATCGGAGTGCTACAAAGATGATTGGAGTCAGTTCGGCATAGGCAATCTTGGCAAGAATCAGTGATGATGCCCAAAATATTGTAGTGAATAGGATTGCAACCCATGCTAGTGTGGATTTCTTCATGATGCAGTTCAAAAGACTGGCTGTTTGGGTTGGTTTTATCACCTTCGGATGAATTTCTTCCCTTCATCCATACACTGTTTTATCAGATTGTATCCATGTATCACAACACTGCGGTATGCATTCAGACTCTTGAACTCTGAAAGGAACAAATCCCAGCCGGACATGTAGAATCCTCTGTAGGAGTCTGCAATCTGATCATAATACTGCTCGCGTAACTCCTTTTCAACTCGAGTTCGGTTCCATGACCAGAGATCAATTGGATCATCATGAGTCTGACTGAGTAATCGGACAGGGGATGGAGATACACGCCAAGTCATTATTCGGATGACAGACCAGAAATCATGTCCAGCCCTATCGAACACTTGTCTTGGAATAGGTTCAATTTTTTCTTCCATTTTGAGAAGATTAGCAATGTCCATCTTACGAATCGTATTGACATTGGGAAACTCTTCCTGTTCAGGATCACCAAAAAGAATGTGAACATCACTTATTCGAAGGGGGCTGTATTCAACTACTTCTTTGAGTCTGTTAAGAACCATGATCTGGGACCGTGGCATATGCAGTGCATCTGGCCTGATTTCATGGAAACGTTTCTCGTACTTTTCTGATAGCTGCATTGCATCATTGAAATCGTTTGGAGGGTGGAAAAGCCCTTCATCATGAGATATCTGTACATTGATATCCACATCACTGATCTCAGGTACGTAATCTATTGGTGAGTCCCACTTCTTTGTCGCAGAACCTTTTGCGTATGCATACTCGACCTTCCTGTCTTCAGCACTGAGAATCTCATTCCAGACTTCTATGCATGTGTGGACATCCTCTCGTGCTATTTCATGCAATCTATCATAATCTGTCATTGATATCCCCGCGATCATTCACTGGAAAGAACGAGTTGCAAAAAAATACATACTATAGATGTCGTGCAACCTCGCCCCATGTATACTCATCGACTGCGGCTCTCTCAAGAGCCTCCTGAGCGAATATCCACATGACCTTGGAGAATTCTACATGTTCCATCATAGTACTCCAGCCCGACCATGGAGTATATAGATCGACATCGGGTTCGTAGGTACGGAATCTGGTCTGGAGTTCGTATACTCCAGTTTCCAACCAGATTACCCTGAGATGGTCACGGTCTGTCCTGTACTCTGCTTTGACCACGTCATCATCTGGTTGAAAGTCGCTAATATCGGGAGACCACATTGACTCATGCCCACCTATTGGTATTCTTGCTAGGCTATGTGTTTTCGTATTATGTATTGGTAGAGCGCAATATAACATTCTACACGTTCAAAATCAATGAAGACAGAAGAAGAAGGCACGGAATACACCGTGCCGTAGTAGTGAGATTATCGTGCGGAACGTGCAATACGCTCGCGCTCTTCTTTCCTAGAAATCGCATAGCTTCCGGAGTCGCCCTTGTATGCAAGCAT
Source organism: Candidatus Thorarchaeota archaeon (assembly GCA_029210805.1). Classification (GTDB taxonomy): domain Archaea; phylum Asgardarchaeota; class Thorarchaeia; order Thorarchaeales; family Thorarchaeaceae; genus MP5-2226. The sequence goes on along the minus strand of JARGGA010000296.1, from coordinate 2,582 downwards.
CAGCTCGTCTACAATGCATTCTTCCATGCTCTTTGCGTTCTTGTGTGCGTTCCTGACGGCACCGACTGCTAGAGATTTGAGAGCCATATCTATCCTGCGCTGTGGGGCTACATCCACTGAACGTGGGTAGGCCATTCCACCATAAGATATCCTTGTGGTTTCTTCTGCGGGTGCAGCATTCTCAATTGCTGTGACTAGAACCTGTATCGGGTTCAGTCCAGTCTTGAAGTCAATGATCTCAAAGGCTCTGTGCGTGAAATTGATTGCCTTAAGCTTCTTGCCTGCATTACGACCAGTTCGGGTCTTCTTATCCTTCCTGCTGCCAGCGTTCAGGATTTTGTTGACATAGCGTTCAACGATTGGCACACGGGATTTTCTAAATCTGCGATGTGCGTGTCTTCCAGATGTGTGAGGAACCAGTACTGGTTTCAATGAAATATAATTGATAAGTCCGGGGTCTTTGACTTCAACCTCGGTTGAATCCCACTTGCCAAACAGCAGCAAATCAGGGGTGATGTGTGGGCCTCTAGGCTCTTCAGGAATGGCCTTAGCCTCGTCAGTATATCTTTCTTCGTCAGACATCACAATCACCTATCGAATTGGCTTCTCCGTCTTGCCGTATATCAGAGATTCAAGACTCACGCCGTTGACTTTTACGACCTTCCATCGCACACCAGGCAGGTCACCCACTGCGCCACCCATTGCCCCGCCTATGCCTTCCACCGTAACCCTATCGTGCTCGTCAATATACTTTAGAGAGCCGTCACCAGGCAGGAACGCAGTAATCTGTTTCCCGTTTTTAGAGAGTTGCATGCGAACGCATTTTCTAATAGCGGAATTGGGTTGTTTACTCTCAATTCCCGTCTTTTCCAGCACAATGCCTCTAGCTTGAGGAGCGCCTTCTAATGGGTCGGTCTTCTTCTTGAGTTTGAGCACTCGTCGCTTGTGATCGGCCTTCTTCCACCGGAACTTCCTGCGCTTTGCGCCAAGGGGTCTACCAGCGAATTCGCCGAGTGGGCTCTTTTTTACCAAAGTGTGTACCTCTTTGTGGGTATTGATGCTGAGTCAACCATACATGGTCTACTCTGCGGGTGGTCAGGGGCTCTCGACTTTTGTATGCTTAAAAGCCTCACGGTCTAGCTGCTCAGTACTACATCATTCTAGTGTTCCATACTAGATGCTTTCTAGTTCCTCCGCTTTCTCCATACCACCACTACAAAAGCGCATATTCCAACTACTCCTATGATACTTCCAATCACGAATAACGGGTTGGGTGGAGGTTCTTGCCAAGCCAAGAGATAATAGGAATTTCTCATCACGTCGGACACATTCCAATTGCCCAGAGTATCGTTAGCGTAGTATTTCACATTCCAGATTTTAATCCGCTTTTCTAGATTGAGTGTAACGTTCTCTCCATCTCCAACATAATACATCCAATCGTCATTTAAAGTACCATAAATAGTAAGTGTCACATTACTCCATATCGTCCCATTGATATCTGTGTAACTTCCAATTACGGTATCAATACCATCAGAGTCACGTACCGTGACGAACAGATGCAGATGTATGCGTGCTTCATTTGTATCATTTGCTAGGAAATCTGCATAGAAATTACCAAGGTCCTTAAACTCTGGTCCTTGGTCATCGCTCAGAAAATATCCTTTGGTATCTATGATGTTTGAATTCCAAGATGCTGATACTAATAGAAGTGTGGTTATCGCCCAAATGAAGGTAAGTCTGATCTTTTTCATATCAACCCGTACTCCCCGAGAATGTGAAATTCAAGAGTTGAGTTGAATAGGACTTTCGAATCAGATATGCCTTTTTCCATGTGAGATGACAACAAGCAATACAGACGCTTACGTATTGTGAAACGGATTACGTTAAGCTACGCAATCATGACATTGTCGAGCTCAAAATGGCGCCGTGCAAGTATTCTGGCACGACCGACATTGCGCCCGTTCTGTCCGATAGCAATTCCGCGGTCCTCTTTCTTGACAGTGACGTAAGCAACAAGGTCGCCGTTCTTGGTCTCGGTTATTTTGACTTGCTCGACGCGAGCTGGTGCAAGAGCGCTCTTGACAAAGTCCTCAGCAGTGTCTGCCATCTCGACCACATCAACCGGTCTTCCAAAGGCATCTGCAGCAGCCTTGACCTTCTCGCCACCTCTCCCGATGGCCCTGCCAAGTTGCTTCTGACGGACAACAAAGAGAATTCTATTACCAGTGTCATCACGGACAACATCAACGGCAGCTGCACCAGTAATTTGCTCGAATGTTGCGATGAGCTGCATGTCATCCATTGAGAGTTTGACCTTGGTCACATGAATCGCCTCAGCTCTTCAGTATCTTTGAGTCACCGGCTTGAATCACCGCGATCGCTGATACCATGAAGGGCTTACCAACGGTTTCTCCGAGGTCCCATGAGGTTCCATCGAAGACTTGGACTTTGATTCCTCCAAACTGGGCATATCTGTCGATATCGTCACGCTCGTTCTTTGGGCAGTTACGTGCGACTACCACTAGTTTAGCCTCACCTGTACGCAGGGCGTCAATGGAGGAGCTTGCGCCTATCTTACACTT
>JARGGA010000295.1 GCA_029210805.1 Candidatus Thorarchaeota archaeon | reverse complement strand
TGTTGTGGGTCCACCGTGGGTGTTCCCAAGGGGTAATAATGTTTACCATGGGGATGCTTTGGATAATTGATTGATAGAAGATTCTGTATCGTTTAGGATATAGATTGATTGTTCTAAAGGATTGGGTGTTATTATGAGTTCATTGAAGTTATTGGATGATGTTCCAATGGACTCATATCATTGGTATCGATCATATGGAACATTCGAATATGAGTATTTAATGACTTGGATTTGGTTGTGAATAAAGTAGTAGTTTGCATACTATTCATCTGTTTATTCTGTGTTAAGCCCCTGGCACCGCGGCAGGGGCAACAGCAATTGCTGCCCTTAGTTTACACTCCTTATTTTAGCTTGCTTTTTGTGTTTTGGTTAGGGAACCAAGTTGATGTCATCAGGAATGTCTACACCCGATTCGAAGAACTCCGTTGCGTCTGACCGGGTAGTATCTGTTAGTGACCCACCTAAGTTGGAAATCTTATCGAGGGGTGCTGTGGTTGAGTTTGTTGATCAGTATCGGTTGCATGCTGGACAAGTGCGCGAACTCGGTCTTGTTCCATCACAACCTCAATCTTTTGTCAAGAAAAGATTAGTGTCATCATTCGAATTTGTTGATAAGTCTGCTATTTCTGCCGAAGCTGACGCCTTTCTGGATTTTTTGCTAAAAACATTTGCGCATGATGCGAGCGAGTCAGTGACACTATCCAGGTTGGAGAAGGTTCGTATGAGGTTTCTATCGACAGGAGGCCTTGTAGAATATGCTTCCGAAATCCATGAAGTGATTGGAAATTCGAAGTTGGACGCGGATTCCAATGTAGTGAGAAAGGTATTTCGCAAGAATCTACATCCCGCAATACGGAGTGAGTGCAAGACAAGACTGCTAGTGGCTCCTAAGGACAAATTCCAAGACGAATTTGAGGTTGTGAACACAGTCCTTAAGGATTATCTGTCCTTCAAAGCGCAGTTTGCAAAGTCACCTGGTATCACTTCATCGTATCAAGAGAAACCTCAACAGGTCTCGCAGTCGGTTAAGAAAGATGTGTCTGAAAAGAAATTTTCACGAATTACTCCTCAAGAGAAGGAGAATTTGGTGAAATTAGGAGGATGCACATATTGTCGTGTTTTGGATCATTCGAATTCGAATTGCCCTAAAATAGCAGCGAAGGAAGCTGAGGCCAAAGTGAAGTCCGAATCGAAATCCTATGATTTGCGTTCTAGAACGAAGACGGTTTCTACGATAACGAAGGAGGAAGATGGACTGACTTTTGTGAAGCTGATATTCAATGATGCAGAACATCCTTGCCTTTTGGATAGCGGATCCTCGGTCAATTTGATGGATGATTCATTGATTATAGATAAAAATGTGATTATTCCTGCGGAGAATGTTGAGTTGAAGTCGTTTAATGGCCAGACAACCATTGTGAACAGGAAGATTGTCGTTGCTGTCAAAGATCAAGATTTGGTTTTGGAATTCTTTGTTTGTGAGCAATTGACTTATCCGTTTATTTTAGGCTCAAAAGACTGCAGACGAGTTCAAACGGGAGGAGTACTTACTCTGATTCCATTTCTTGATGAGATTGCCCAAGTCTTTGATGAAACCGCTGATAACGACAGAAGTGATGACAATACTGACAAGCTTCTATTACCTGAGTTTTCAATCCAATTACTTCCTGGAGCTACTCCCCCTCCGTTTCGTGCTCGGAGAATGCATCCGAAGGCTATCAGTTTTCTGAAAGATGAGGTGGATCGATTATTGAAAAAAGGAGTCATCCGCAAGTCAAGCTGTGAACCTGGTACTTGGATATCACATCCACTTGTTGTTCCAAAGAAGGATGGTTCCCTTCGAAAGGTTGTCGATTATCGTCAGTTGAACGAAGTAACAGTACCTTTTTTATATCCGATGCCTATCATTGACGAGTTGTTCCAGAGATGCCGAAATTCGAAATATTTTTCAAAGTTGGACCTGAAGAGCGCGTATTGGCAGGTTCCTGTGGCAGAATCCTCGAAGAAGTTACTCGCATTCGCAGTTGACGGAGAAGTCTTTGAATATGAGAAATGCTCAATGGGACCGAGAAATGTTCCAGCATTTTTCAATGGAGCTGTAATGGCAGATGTATTGAAAGAGGAGATCCGTGATGGAATTTGCTTGCAATATTTTGATGATGTTTTGGTTCTGGGTGCGACAGTCAACGAGAATATTGAGAATTTGACCAGAGTTGCCGAGAAGCTGTGTAGGTATGGTTTCAGAGTGGGATTGGAAAAGTGTGAATTTCTCTTACAGGAGATTGAGTACTTGGGGTTTCTCGTTAATGACAAGGGAAGAAGAATTAATCCTGAGCGATTCCAAGGGTTGCAAGGACTCCGCCCGAAGACGAAGCGACAACTGCAAGGAATTCTTGGCCTATTGAATTATTATCGAGATTTCGTTGAAAATTATGCTGGCTTGAGTACCTCATTATATCATAAGGTCCAGGAGAAGCGTTTCACTTGGACGGAGGAGGATCAGGCTGCGTTAATGCTTGTAGTGCATGCAATCGTCGACTCACCTTCTATTCCTTTCGTAGATTTTTCTAAGCCATTTCTATTGCGGACGGACGCTTCGGATGTGGCTGTGGGAGGAATTCTCTATCAAGACGATATTCCAGTCGCGATATGCTCATCAAGTTTGAAGGGGGCACAACGTCGTTGGATCACTCAAGAGAAAGAACTGTGGGCAATTTTGTGTTCTGTGAGGAAGTGGAGACATTGGCTTCAGTTTAGTTCTTTTGTGATCGTCACTGACAACCGTAATGTCCTCTATTTGCAATCTTCTACTTCACCAAAGGTTCAGAGATGGCATTCTGAATTGCAGCAGTATGATTATTCTTTGCGTTGGGCATCAGGAGACTCGAATGTACATGCAGATACGTTGTCAAGAGCTTCGGTTGATAGAGTTGGATCTGAGCTAGTCAACGTTTCGATATGGAAACAGAAGAGAAGGATGCGATTCACTCCGAAGAAAGTTGAGTTGAACAGGACGGAAAAGGCATGTATTTCATCTTCTGAGACAGAATTGTCGGAAAATGAAGTGAGTGAGGAAGAACCCGATGAAGCGAAGTTGGAAGAAATTGACCCATTGGATTCGGCATCCTTGACAACGATCGTGAAGCAGAGTCAAAAGGTCTATGATACAGAAGGGGTGAAGGATGAGAACGGAATTATTCGTACTTCTGAAGATGGTCGCGTTTGTATTCCCTCTGAAGACCGACAACTCATTCGAACTTTGTTGTTACTTGCTCATGAGGAATATGGCCATGTGGGACGGGAAAAGATGGACAGATTGTTAGAAAATTTCGCTTGGAAAGGCAAATCAAAGGATATCAAGATGCATCTTCGTTCCTGTTTCAAGTGCACCAAGTCGAAGAGTCCATTCGTGATGACTGGGGAGTTGCACCCTTGGATTGCGCAGAAGCCGTTCTCTGTTTGGCATATTGATCATCAAGGACCTTTTCGGGTGTCTTTGAGGAGTAATAAGTACATATTATGCTGTGTTGATAGGTTTTCAAAGCTCACAGTCTTGGTTCCGGTGGATGCAGTCACTGCTTCTACAACTGCAAATGCGTTGATATCGTCAGTATTTGCCTATTTTGGAGTTCCTGATCTCATTATATCTGATAGAGGTGCCGCTTTTACTAGTGAGATTTGGAAGCAAGTTTGCTTAGCCTTTCATGTTCCGTTTCATTTGACTACTGCTTATCATCATCAGAGTAATGGTCAAGTTGAAAGAGTGAACCGTTTTGTATTAGCTATTTTAAGGACTTTGTTATGCTCTTCTTTCAAGAATTGGGATATTCAGTTACCATTTATTCAGAGTGTGATCAATTCGACTGTTTCATCTTCTACGCAGTTTTCTCCAGCTGAGATTGTTTTTGGAAACAGGATGCCTAGTCTTTTGAATCAGTTTGATGCTTCAGCTTTGCATTCGAGTTCTTTGTCGGAGTACGTGGATCAATTGAAGAAACAAATTTCCAAAATCAGGGAGAAGGCATTGGAGAATATGAAGAAATACAATCTTGAAATGAAACAGCAATATGAGAAAGGAAAGAAGAAATTGGATTTGAGTATTGGTGATTATGTCTTGTTTAGAGAACTAAGGAACCATAAGCTGCAAGACCTCACAGGAGGCCCTGCAGAAGTCTTGGAACTCTTACCAAATGGAAAGATTCGCGTGTTTGATATGGCTACGAAGAATATCTTCATTGTTAACGAATCTGAAATTGTTGAGATTGATAGATCAAGGGTTTCAGTGCAAGAATTAATGGATGAATCGTATATGGAGGCGTTAAAGAAATTTGAATAGGAACTTATTGGTTCTGGAAGATTGGTTTTTTGGGCAATGATGTCGTGTTTTCCAATCGATTATGTGTTCTGTTTTGTTGTGATTGTGATGTGTTGCGACAAGTCGCAGAGGGGCGATGTTGTGGGTCCACCGTGGGTGTTCCCAAGGGGTAATAATGTTTACCATGGGGAT
>JARGGA010000294.1 GCA_029210805.1 Candidatus Thorarchaeota archaeon | reverse complement strand
CTTGGTGAACATGAATGATGTTTCGTGCCGCATTCACATCGGCATGGAAGTGCTCGTCGCACTCTGAGCAGTAGAAGTACTCCCCACCTTTTCTTTCTATAGTGGAGTTAGTGTCCTCTACTCGTTTCCCTCGTTCCCCACATTGGTGACAGGTCTGCGAGGTGTATCGGGGGTTGACCGTCCACACAGAGTACTTGGAGTGACCAAGTGCCTCTCTCATATAGCGGACAGTGTCGATGACCTTCCCCCACAGGTTCGAGGATAGATTATAGCTCAGGTCCTTGGAGCCAGCGTGGCCCTGGAAGCTTCTCAAGTCCTCGAAGAACACGGTCTTGACCTGATGCTGTTCACAGAACCAGACGGTACGAGAGGCAACTACACGGGCGATCTCACGGTCCAGACGACGAACTTTCCTCCACAGGGCGGCTATGTGCCTATCCTTCTTGAGGATGTGCCCTGGGTATACCTGTCCGGTCCGCTTGCGTTCCCAGTTACCTTTCTTCCTATCTGTTTCTGATTGCAGGACGTATACCTGCTTGCGGAGTATCTCGCGCTTCTTGACTAAGTACTCCATCTTGAGCAGAAGCTCTCTGTACTCCTTGCCTTGCATCACCGAGAGCACTACCGGTACCCGGAGACCTCTATCGACTCCAGCCTTGGTGGTGTACTCCTTCTCCCCGATGGACTCCTGCAATACATCGCCATCCGGAGCAAGGAAGGGGACCTGCAGGATGACCCTTCCATTCCTGAACACGATACGAGGTGGAGCGCTCCTTCGCGCCTTCTTCAGCTCAGCAATGCGCTTCTTCATATCGATGATTTGTTCAGCATCCTTCCCGACTTTCTGCTTCAGAGATATTAGCTTGTAGGTGAGATGCTGTATCTTGATGGTGTTCTTCAGCTGCTGGTGCATGTCCTCGAACATAAGTCGTCGGAACCGAAGCCGCTCGGCTCTGATATCATCACCCTTCTGTAAAGCCCGTTGTTCCTTCTTTTCATCCCTCGCAGATGCAGAGGGCAACCAATCAAGGAACCGGAAGGTCAGGGTCCGCTTCTTGTACGGAGAGGTCTCATGGTGCGTTCCATCAATTCCCGGTGGGAGTTTGAGATGCAACAATACCTCATTCTCTCTCTCAGGGTCGAGAGCGAACCAGTAGCCCTGTCCGGGAGAGTTCTCAGTACTTGCGCTGGTGTCAAGTGAGTATCTCTTCAGGAAGGGTGTGGTGAAGGGATAGCTCTGCGATTCCCACTCTTGCAACTTCTTCAGGACAAGTCCATGGATTCGGGGTCCATTAGAAGACCCTTTCTTCAGGAGGGATGCAACGAAACTTCGCTGCCGATTTCGCCACGTTATCTTGACCTCCTTCTTCTCCATGATGAGCTTGTCCAAAGCAAAGCGAAGCTGCCGCAACACGCCTAAGGCATGATGGTATCCAGACCCATTGTTCTTGGTGGACTCGCAATCATCCCTTACCTTTCTCACGAGAGCTGAAGCGATACGCTTCCGTCTTAGGAAGGAAGGGATGTCATTGGGATTCTCATGCAATACCTTGATAGCGCTCAGGAAGAGCTGTCGCCGGGTCCAATCGGCTAACAACGTCCTTCCTGCATGTTCCAAAGCGTTGCGGTACAGTCGCTCATAGACCAGCCTCTTGATCTCATCGTTGTGCTGGTAAGAGAGATCTTTCTCCTTGCGAAGTAGGGTGTATGCTCGCCCCTTGTACTCAGCAAGACTCTGCCCAAGTATCTCGACACGGTCATTGTCACTATACATCCGTGCAAGAAGAAGGTTCACACACTTTGTGTATTGTTCGAAGACAGAGGTCAAGGTCAACAAGTCCAGCTCCTTGATCTTCTTCCCAGAACCTACAATGGTCTGTAGGGCTTTGAGCTCAGGCTGTAGCGAGGTGGATTTCTTTGAGAAGGAGGGATCAGGTCTGAATCCTTTTCCAACCATTTTTCTACTGCACTACGGGACTTTGGTAAAGGGACACCTGCCCACCTACGGATACTCCACTCATTCTGATACTTCAGGACCTCTTCAATGTCTGACATCTCAAGCGCTCGTAGACATACCAGCTCTCCGTAGTACATAATTGGCCGATAGATTCAGTCTTGATAAATCTCACCACAATACGATGTTATTATCACAGTATGTTCATACATATTCTTGAGAGCAATGCGAATTGTCCGGGTAATCAAGAAGCATACAAGCGAGTTTCCTGTACCTCTAATAATGACAAAGGATGATATTGTTGAAGGTGAAAAGCGAGAAACCGAATGGGAAGGATGGCTCTGGTGTAAGAACGAGGTTGGAGTTTCTGGTTGGGTACCTGAATCATACCTGAAATCTCTTCCAAATGAGAAAGGAAAGTATGTTTCACTACAAGATTACGATGCATTTGAACTACATGCAGATGTGGGACAGGAGCTTATTGTCCTGTATGAAGTAAGCTGTTGGGCACGGGTAAGAACACCAGATGATGAGGAAGGATGGATTCCCTTGGAAAACATTGAGGACGTAACAAAATCCGTCTTTATACCCTATTGTGAGAAAGAAAAAACCCGAAAAGCAATGACGGTATGCCTCTCTGGAAGTTTCAAGTTCATTGAAAAGATGATAGAAATTGAAAGTTTCCTTGTTAAGAATGACATTCAATGCCTCTCTCCAGTCCCTCATAGTTATCGAAAGGGGTCCACTCCATCAGAATTCACAGAAGACTGGAGCTCGCTAAGTGAAGCGCAAAGGCTGGGTGAGTCCGAGAGAATCCAGAAGGAGTATTTTCATCAGAAAGTGGATCGTGCGAATATCGTCTATGTTGTGAATCCTGAAGGTTATGTTGGAGCAAGTGTAACACTTGAGATAGGTTATACATATGCCATGAAAAAGCCTATTTTTGCTATGGAGCCGATCAAAGAGTATACCGTTATGGGTCTTGTCAATCGAGTTCTCTCTCCAGAGAAGCTGGTTCAGGAGCTATTGGAAAAAGAGTGAACCCTTGTGTCGAATCATTTTTTTAGCTTCAATTATTCACCGCGTTGTGAAGACAATGACAAAAGTCGCGATATGTTATGGGTCCAGATATGGAACCACCACCGAAATAGTTCACGAAATGGTAAAGGCTGCTGAAGAGGCTGACGCCAGTGTTGAGGTCTTTGAACTCAAAAAGAAGCAACCTGACTCCGTTGATAATTATGATCTGATTCTTATCGGCAGCGGGATACAGGCCGGACAATGGACAAAAGAACCATTGAAGTTCATGGTGTCAAATCTTGAGAGTCTCTCTAACCGGAAAGTGGCACTCTTTGTGGTCTGTGGAGATGCAGGCAATCCAGAACTGTGCGATTCTGCACAGCGAGATTATCTGGATGCAATTGCTGCAAAGTATCCGGGTATATCTCCAGTATCAACAGGTTTCTTTGGAGGCATGTTTGACTTCAAACGATACAATTTTGCAGTTAGAACTCTTGTCAAGAGTATTGTAAAGAAACGAACACCAAAGGGTGAAGAAGTTCCTGAAATAATTGACTATCGTGACTGGGACAAAATCAAAGAATGGACCAAGAACGTAGTCCAACTCTAAGAATAAAGAACAACTTAGGCATAGCACTCAGTCATTCTGAGTGCTATACTTTACAAATCCGACCGACATTTCTAGTAAAAATATCCGCGGATTCTAGGACATTGCGTCGGTCCGGCTTCTTATACAATTTCAGAGTTATTTCTTTAGTAACGAAGGGGAAATTCAATGAAAAAATAAGCCACCTTATCGAAAGTAATCTCTTTCATACTTGTCTTAGTACTTCTCTCTGGAGTTATACCATCCAATTCTCTCACAACTGAGCCACTCACAACGACTAGGCACACCCAAACCTCCCAAGGAAGCATAACACGTGATTACTGGCCCACAGATGGCTGGAGAAACAGTACCCACAGGAACATGGCATGAGCAATGACACTCTGTATGAAATGCTCGAAGTTATTGAAGCACAAGACTATCCCATTCGTTCCATTTTCATTGTGAAAGATGGGTATGTTGTGTTTGAGGAGTATCTATCAAGTTCTTTTCCTGCAACTAAGCGCCATCTTCTTCACTCGGTCACAAAGAGCTTCACTGGCACTCTGATCGGTATTGCGTTGCAACAGGCGTTACTGGCAGGAATCAATGAAACAGTCCTTGGTTTTTTCCCTCAGTACAATGTTGCTAATCCTGATTCTCGGAAGGACAGGATGACCATAGAAGATGTTCTCACAATGACTGCGGGGATGGATTGGGATGAGTGGTCTACGTCATACGAGGATGCTGAATCAAACACCCTCCTATTAATGGCCAGAGCCCAAGATTGTATCCAATTTGTCTTGGACCGACCAATGGCCTACGAACCTGGGGAGCACTGGACCTATAATGGCGGAGCGACCAACCTTCTTGGAGCTATCACTTCAAAAGTATCCGGTCAAGATACCGTTTCCCGAAACCTATACAATCCTAGACATCGAGTCCAAGATGTTGTTCG
>JARGGA010000293.1 GCA_029210805.1 Candidatus Thorarchaeota archaeon | reverse complement strand
TGCGAGATGGGTACAGGCCTTGGACGGGACGTGCAATCGTAATCATATGGTTGCCTTAGAGGGACTTACCCTCTCCCCGCACAATGTTGAGCACCCTTTCATTTTTCATCTTGACTAGATATATTTTCAGTGCACCATTCCGGTAGAGAATCTACAATATCTCGCCGATTAGCATTATCTATTTCTGAGAGGAGTTTCTCTTGGTCAATTGGTCCAAAGCCAATTGCTACTTTCAAGAGATTTGATATGGATACAATCAATCCTCTGATTAAATCAGGCCTAGGTGTTCTCAGTGAATCTCTACCAGAAATCATTCTTCCTACTTCTCCTTCATGCACAAGATTGTTTCGAGCTTTTCTTACCTGTCCGATGAACTTATTTGAATCTTCTATCTTATCACTGGCAACCTTATGCAATTTTATCCATCTATCATAAAGTGGCTTTTTGAAATCCATTTTTGGTTCCTCCAATAGAGAATCTGCTACAATCGTCAATAGGAGAAATTTCACTTCGGGATCAGTAATCAAGATTGCCTTGGAATATATCCGACAAGCATTTTCTAGATAGTCAAATCTGTGATCTTTAAATCGAATCCAGAACTCTTCAAGTGCTTTGATTCTATCACTAGGAATTATACAGGTTGGGGGATGTGGAGAATACAGATACTCCGAACCAGGTGAATGGCTTGATGTATGAGGCGCATCGAGGTAGAATAGATGACCTGTGATTAATCTGGAATAGCCAACACCCGAATATCCTATAATTCGAAGCATCTGAATCAATCTTAATGGATAATTTATGAAGACTCCTGTGGTTTGCGAACACCCCATCAATCGTTTTCTGTGGATAGACATTCTCGAAAATATAATCTGTAGATGGACCTTTATCCTCACCCTTGGTCCAGATTTCTCCAGTATTCTTATTCCATTCATCATCGTATTCGTCAGGATATAGTCTTCTAATTGTGACTCCTGAACCCAATTCGATTTTTTCCATATCCGATCTAAAGGGATAAATCAATGATCTCGATATCTCAAGATACCTTTCTGTTGTAAGTTGTTGGACAAGCAATGGTAGGTATCTTTGCACTCGATACTGATCAATATCAAGTGGATTCGTTCTATTAACTATCTTCTGAAAGAAACCCGCAATGATTTTGGTGAAACCTTCTAGTGAATGATATTTCGAATCAATCTCCGACTCCAGAGATGAAAGGGCATCTTCCGCAAGTCCATTTACCATTAGTCGAATTCCGAACTCTTTTGCTATTTTGTATGAATTGTATAGCACTCCTTGATCAAGAACAAGACTGGCACCATTCTTTTCAACATGATAGTGAGGAACAAAATAGGATGTTTCAGTTAGATAATCCGGAATTTGTAAACCATTAACATAATCCTTGAATTCACTAACAAGATGCTGAATGGTATTTTGAATCCTTTTTGCTGAATCCCCGCTCATCATTCATTTCCACGATTACTTTTGACAACCATTAGTTTCTTCCTTAATGTTGTTTCTGGCTCCTCAGGGTTGCGCATCATCTTGTTTGTCCTGTCTTAGGACAGGGGGTACAGGCTTACGACGGGGTCGTGGCAATCGTATCCCATGGTTGCTTAGGAGGAACTTACCCGTCCCAGCACTCTGTTGAGCACCCTTTCTATTTTGTAAAGATCATTCATTTCGAAAGCAGTTTTACTTGCTTCTTGTCTGACGGTTTTGTAGTAACACTTATTTATTTGAAGTAGTTTGCTAACAGTGCACCTGTGGTAAGGTGCGGGATGAATGGGCTAGCTAGATTGTTGTACCTTTTTGAGAAAGGAGGGAAACGAAAATAAAACGAAAAATAATGGTAGTTAGTGTATTGTTTGTTTGCGTCTTGTTTCTGATACCAACAGAAGCGCAAGCGCTAAACAGGCATTCAGGCTAATTCTGGAACGAAATCAAGTTCATATGGAGAAGCACATAAATCGTATTCCACTTCTGTGTATAATCCCGTATGGTTTTACTCCACGAATGGTGATTTCTACGCAAAAGGTCATTCGACAACAGTGGGATCCAAAGTTCTTGACTATTGGATACTCATTAAGATTAAACCAGAGGATTCATCCCACAAGTACCTGCGACTTAAGACTGATGCTGCATTTCATTATGGACTTAGTGCAGGATTTGGGTCTGCTAGTTGGCGCATAAGCTATTCACTGGTTGATACAAGTCAATCAACACCTATTGAAGATGCAAGAAGCTGGTATTCTGCGACTGATAGTGTAGGATGGTTTGGTTATAAACCCTACAAACATTACTATACACCAGATACTGAATACTATTGGCTGTATGAATACATGGGATTTGTTACATCAAGTGCATATGTTTTCAGTCCTGATGAATGGTATTATGTAGGTATCCATATATCCGTCACTTTGGATGGCACCTCTGATTTATTCCGATATTCTTCACAGAGCGGAAATGCCTACTTGGATGTAGATTCCATATCATGGGAATTTACTACATACTATGAACAACCTCCGTAAGCTGAGTGATCCAAATATGGTGCTATTCTAGAATAGCACCAACCTCTTTTTTTGGAATGAAAGAAATTCCAAGATTATCTTTCGATAATCAAGCTACAATATCTAATCTCTACTACTTAGGGGGGTCATCAATTTCGGGCCACCAATCAAGGATTTTCTTCTCCCCCTTCCATGTTAGGGGCTGTTTCGGTTGGGGATGTCTTTTTATCAAATAGATGCCAATAATCAATGCAATTGGCAAGGGGATACCAATTACAAGTGGATATGCTGATAGAATTGGTTGCAGGAGATAAAGAATAGTAATAAGAAGTGATGGTATCTCTCCAAGAACCCCAAACGCTACAACCTTTGGTCTTGAAGTTGCTTTCTTGTAGTATCTACCAATTTGAAATGCAAATACGAATCTCAAAATGGTAAAAGGTAGGCTGTCGATGATGTAACTAGCATCGAATATTTGAATAGAATTCCAAAGTGGAAAATAGACAAAGACTGGACTGACAATTTGTATAAGATTTTCACTTGGAGTGATAATGAATTGAAATGGAGCCAATAGAGATACAAGAAGAAAAGCCAACGCCAATTGCCAGGGCATTATCTTTGACAAACCTGTTTGCTTTGAATAATCCATCTCTTTCATTTTCTACTTCCATCTCTCCAGTACACGATTCCCATGTGGAATTGATTTTGTTGAATTAATAATGTTTTCTCTTGATATAGACGGTTTCGTGTCATCTTGCTTGTCTTTGGATAGTGTCTGTAGGGACTAAATACATTTTCTAAGAATTTCAGCCACCAAGAGTGGCAGAATCAGCTTATTTCGCGATTCTTCGGAATTGCGAGGGGTACAGGACTTGGACGGGACAGTGCAATCGTAATCATATGGTTGCCATAGAGGGACTTACCCTCTCCCGCACAATGTTGAGCACCCTTTTCTTTTTGCAATAATCTTCTCCCATGAGTGACAACTAGGATTAGCGTTTTTTTAGATTTTTCAAATTCGGTTCTATACTTATCCAGTTTGGTGGTTTTCAGTCATAGTGCAACTTATATATCTACATCTACATATATAGATAGTGACCTCAAATGACTTCGAAGACGATTTCCGTGACACTAGATGTGTATAACCTTCTCAAGAAGATGCGTCTCCCTGGAGAGAGCTTTGGTGATACAATTGCCCGTCTGTGCAAGGGGAAGACATCGGAATCCTTGTACCTATGGACACAGACCTCAGAGGGTTGGATCGACCTGACAAATGAGGAGCATCGGCTTCTAGACGAAACACTTCATGATGTCCAAGCGTCGTTCCGAGAAGAGCGAGTTGATCTGAGTTGATATTCCTGGATACCACTTTCTTGGTAGACATCTTACGAAAGGATCCAGCTGCGCTCTCATGGCTGAAGGACTCTGAAGAAGTAGCCCTATATACTTCCGAGATCAATGCTTTCGAGCTATACACTGGACTATTCCGACTGTCAAAGAAATCAGAATCGTCCCTACGAAAAAGAAGAATGGAACTTGAGCAGGTTCTCACTCGGACTGAGGTTCTTCCTTTTGAAAGGGCCGCCGCCTTGGAGGCGGGGAAGATTCTAGCAGACCTTCTGAAACAAGGCACTCCTATTGGCTCGAGGGATGTGATGATCGCTGGAATCTCACTTGCAAATGGAATGCATAGAATTCTGACACGAAATGTCAAGCACTTCAAGGCGATACGCCAAATCATTGTAGAGTCTTACTAGACAGAGGGCATTTATGCGGAATCAATCAAATTAATGGAATATGTGATTTCATCGTATGTGAATAGTATTTGATTAGAGTAGGGTCGTGTATCTTTTACTTGCCCTTTTCTTTGACAGGAGATACGGGCCTTACGACGGGACTGTGCAATCGTAATACATGATTGCCACAGAGGGACTTACCCGTCCTCGCGCTGTTGGGTACTGTTGCCCGAAACC
The DNA here is from genome assembly GCA_029210805.1 of Candidatus Thorarchaeota archaeon. Taxonomy (GTDB): domain Archaea; phylum Asgardarchaeota; class Thorarchaeia; order Thorarchaeales; family Thorarchaeaceae; genus MP5-2226. Next base: position 40 of record JARGGA010000293.1, on the reverse strand, counting down.
TACACAAACCTGGACATGGAGTCCAAGATGTTGTTCGGTT
>JARGGA010000008.1 GCA_029210805.1 Candidatus Thorarchaeota archaeon | reverse complement strand
TCAATTCTATTGGTCAAGGACGACTTATGCCAGGCGATGGTGCGACATACCACACTGTCGAGTACCAAGTTCTCGTATTCAAACCGGTACGAGGCGAATTAATCGAAGGCAATGTTGTAGAACTCATGGACTTTGGTGCATTTATTAGAATGGGCCCATTGGATGGACTATGCCATGTAAGTCAGATATGTGATGACTTCATTACACAGGATTCTAAGGGCAACACCCTTCTTGGAAAAGAAACTGGCAGAACTCTTTCAGAAGGGGATCAAGTGCGAGCTCGAATTACTTCTATTAGTTTTGAGTCTGGTAACCGCTCTGGAAAACTTGGTCTGACCATGCGTCAGCCTTTCCTAGGCAAGGTTGGTCCAGATGTGTCATGGGTTGAAGACGATGTCAAATCAGCTCGTGGCGAAACAAAGAAGAAGGAGAAGAAGACGAAAGAATAGAACTAGGTGATTCTCTATGGCTCGAGCAAAAGCATGTCGTGATTGTCATTTTCTCACCGCGGAAACCCAGTGCCCTAATTGTAAGAGCACTAATCTATCCACTTCCTACACTGGCGTGGTTGTGATACTTCGGGGGCGGCATCATGACGATCCGAGAAAGACGTCTTACATCGCTGAACGTCTGAATATCGACAAACCAGGAAAATACGCTCTGAAGGTCAGATAACCTCAGAAAACGTGTCACTGGTGAAAACTTTATTAGATAACCGAAAGTCGGCTGACTGAATCCCGGCACTAGGGTGCCACACACATCAACGAGTGATGCCAATGAAACTTGAAATCCTAAAGGAAACGGAGAACAAAACTCTCGCAAGAAAAGAGATTGAGTTCAAAATAGACCATCAGGGAGGCACCACTCCAAGCAGGACTGATGTACGTGACAAAATTGTAGCTCAGTTTGATGCTAGTAACGAAACTGTTGTCATCAGGTCCCTAGACACTAAATTCGGGGTGGGTATATCTGAGGGTATTGCACGAATCTACTCAGATGCAGAACAGATGAATAAAATTGAACTTAGCCACATTCTGAAGAGGCATGAGTCCAAGAAAGAAGGCGAGTGAGCATAGATGTCACACAAAGTCTACAAAGTCGATTCAAAGACTGGCAAGATCACAACCAACAAGAGAGCATGCCCCCGATGTGAGAAGGGCACATTCATGGCCGAGCACTTCAATCGTTTCGCCTGCGGTAGATGCGGCTATACTGAGTTCAAGCGCAAAGACGTAAAGAAGTAATTATCCGCTAGTCTTTATTTCATCAGTTTTTCGGCATAGACTATTCGCCGACTATTGCCATTACCCATCTTACAAAGATGAGTACCCCAACTATGGCAGTAAGTAGTATATCTATCATGAATATTCCCGGGAACCAAATCTCTGCTGATGCAGATACCAGTAGAGCAATGGGGAACGTGATAATGAAGGGCAATGTGGATATGGTCAATGAAACTTCCTCACTTGATACCATGGAATTGACCAATGTCAGTATCCAAAAGGCATAGATGGCAACTAAAACTGCAATTTCAAAGATCAATCAGCATCACCGTTTTCTTACACTCTTCTTTGTATACTCATCCAATTTGAACACCTCTATCATTAAAAACCGTGGAATACAATCAATGCCTCTGAAACTGGAGTAAGAAACGATGTAACAATTGAGTTGGATAAAAAGCCTTAAAACTCCCGAGGAGTGATTCCAGTTTGTAGCCAGTCCACTTGGAGAATTACAATAGGTGCTTTCCAATGTTGATTCGGCCAACACTAGCGGGTTGGGGAAGCCAGTCGAGTACTGCATTGCTGTATTCGGGTTTAGTCTATCCCGCGGGGCTCATAAGGCGATGCCTAGAGCACCGCTCGGGGAAACCCCGAGATCAGTGGTTCACGAATGATGATTGCCATCTTTCGGCCTAAGAATCCACTACCCGCTACCACTTCTTTTGATTTTAGTCATACAGAAACTGAACTTACTAAAGCATTAATACTCCAGAAATCATACTCCACTAAAAGGCTCACACTCGAGGTATAGGTATGAAAAATCCTACAAGAAGAACTCGTACATACCTAATTGGTTTCATACTACTTTGCACACCACTTGTAATTAGCCTAGCATTCATTCATGATAATCCTCAAAATATCACTTCTATTGCAAGTATTAATTCAGTTGAAGTAACAGTTGGCATGAATGTCACCGTGAAAGGCAAAATCACAGAAATCATGTTTTACTATATTGGCATAAATGATCAGGTTGTTCATATGTCCGATGGCGAAGGAAATGTGACATTCTATTGGGACGAATTTAGACTGGAAGTTGGATGGACCATAATCGTTTCGGGAGTCGTCTATTCTGATTCCAACATTAACCCGGTTGTTTATGTTGAAAAGGTGCTCTTGTTCTTCTAATATGATGTTATTTCACGAAGTTCCACTACCCGCTACCATTCATTCTTACAATCACTTTCGACTATTTCACCTTCTCAGCGAATTCCTTACCAAACTCATACGCCTTCTTCAATTCTTCCTCTGTTGGAACCCATTTTACTGTAAATGGCTCCATCACGATGTCCATATTTCCCTTTTCCATTGATTCCTGAATCTTCTTTATTGCACCACCAGCCCAACCATATGAACCGAAAGTTGCACATTTCTTTCCAGCTGGTTTCAACATTTCAAAATCTGAAACAATAGGTGCAGCTGTTGGAAGAATATCATTATGCATTGTTGAACATCCTACCAGAATTCCCTTCGCGTCAAGTAAATCTGCCATGATATCTGCTCTATCCCCATGTGGAATGAGCCTAAGGACAGGTTCAAGTCCTGCACTATGAACTCCCTCTCCTATCACATGAGCTAATTTAGTTGTGCTTCCCCACATTGTATCCCAAACGATAACCACCTTATCCTTTGTTCTCTCTCCTTTTGCCCAACTGAGGTATCTTGTAACAATTTCGAGTGGGTTCTCACGCCAGATTAGCCCGTGAGAGGGAGCAATTATCTTGATAGGCAATCCTAGCTCAATTACTTCTTCGATCTTTCTTTGTACCATTCTACTTAGTGGCCATAGAATATTTGCATAGTATTTCTCTGCCTCTCGCCAGAGCACATATTGGTCTACTTGGTCGGCGAATCTATCTGCAGTTGCATAGTGTTGTCCGAACGCATCGTTTGGTAGAAGGACTTCTTCTTCCACATAATAGGTGAACATTGTTTCTGGCCAATGAAGCATTGGAGCTTCGTAGAATCGCAATGTTTTCTTTCCTAAGGATATCTCATCTCCGGTCTTTACAGTCTGAATATTCCATCCATTTTGATAGTGTTTCTTAAGCTGATCCACTGCTTTTGCAGTACAAATCAGTTTGGCTTTAGGGACCCTTCGAAGAACCTCAGGTACAGCTCCAGAGTGGTCCATCTCGGTATGGTTTGAAATCATGTAATCGATTCTAAGGGGGTCAACAATCTTTGAAATTCTTGCAAACATTTCTTCTGCAAATGGTCCCATCACCGCATCAACAAGAGCAATCTTTTCGTCGACTATCAGATACGCATTATACGTCGTTCCATTGTGAGTTGAGTAGCTATAACCATGAAAATTACGGATATCGTAGTCAATAGCTCCTACCCAATAGACCCCTTTCACTAACTCTGTAGGATACATCCACTAAAACCTCTGGGAACCGTAATCGTGAATTTTGTTATATATTCACAGATATGCACCAGCTTCGCCACTTCTTTTCCTCCCAGCCTGCCTATTGTCACAGCCACTATTTTCAATGGACGAATCCATTACTCACTGCCAACCTTTCTGATTTCTACTCGATACTCCCTAAGCACCAAATATGTGGAGCTTGCCAAAGAAATCAAACCTGGCGGTATCAGGAGTAGGAATGCAGTACCTGCAATAGGTGCTATAGAGTGTGGAGGATTTCCTTGATTGCTCAATGCTGTCTGCCAGTACATCCATACTGCAAGTTCGTTAAGGAGCAGCCCAGTCACAATCAGTGCAACTCCAATTACTGCAAATTTCGTAGCCTTGTTCACTAGTGAAACCCCCTAGACAGTATAGATATAGGCTGCTATGCTAAAGAATCTACTTTTTTCGCTTGCAACACTTGGTCCTGCTTCAATCACAAGCCCCATAATGTGGCAGAGAAACCAAGGTGACTATGAGTGGAACCATTCTCGAACTTAATCAAACATTGTTTACATCAGATGGTAATAAAGAGTCCTTCAAGGAGATACTGTCCCGACTCAATCTCAAGGCACCTGTAGTGATAAAACCAAATTGGTCTTCATCACGCATGTACACAGAAGGCCGTATTCTTGATTGGATTCTCTCTGCAATAGATGGTGAGGTCATTGTTGTCGAGAGCTATGCAATGTGGCGAAACGAGATATTTACCGACCTAACCCAAACACGGGATAATGATTTTCTAGAGATGCTTAGAAAACAGAAGAAGAGTGATTTTCGGAAGAATGATGAATGGTTCCTTGAATTCACCGGAATACAAGAAGTACTTGACCAACACGATGTAGAATACTTGAACATTAGCGAAGAACTATGGGCGAATCGAATCTGTAACCCCGAACTCATACACAAAGAAGTCGAGAAACAATTCCCTCCTCTGGCTAGTGAATCCCTCTCCGCATCCGTACCATCCCGTCTTTTCGATTTGAAAGGTGGTACTCTGCTAAATCTCACAAAACCCAAGAGATCATTGAAGGAAAACTTTGTATCTCTAAGTTTGAAGAACATGTTTGGTATGATTCCAACTCCTTGGAGAAGGAAATACCATGGCGAAAATGAGGAGCTTCTGACACAGAGCATATTGGATATCAATAAGATATACGAGTCCCTCTTTGATGTTAAAGGAATCATTGAAGCAGTCTTTACAACATCAGAAACGGTAGATAATCCGATGGACCCACTTATCCATTCAAATGCAGGATATATCTGGGCTTCCGATAATTCGATTGAACTTGATGCATTAGTTACAAATCAACTTGGATTAGACCCTCATGGGATCGACTACCTAAAACAGGCATCCAAGATTTTTGGTGAATGGAGTAATCAAATCGAAGAGTATGGTAGGAAGCATAGAGTAGTTTTCCCTGAATACATAAGAAAACAATCATGATTTCTCTATTGTTCAGCGAGTCTTTCCAGTCTGAATACTACTGGTCTTACTCCGTCCCCACACGCAACATAGGTCATGTCCTTCTCAGGCCAGTCCATATCGTCAATCAGGTCGAATTTAGTCAATCGAACAGTAAGGTCTCTCCAAGCCCAGCCACAGAACCCCTCGGGTCTAGTAAAACTGTTTTCAGTAATGAACTCCTGCCCCTTTTCAAAGAACGAACAGGTAGGAATAGGTGTTCCATCGGATGATTGGAGTAGCTCATGTCCAAAAACCTCTTCCGGACTAAATTTTCTTACTACTGCAATCTTCATTTTTGATAATTTCAAAAACCACACCTCGTTATGTGTGGCTGGTCTTGTAGCGCCCTAATCTGCATTAGTATTGAAACAGGCTAACTTGTATATGTGAATACGCAGACAAAAAGATTCGAACGCAATAACTATCTCTTTAGCCACTCTTTGATTCGAGACACGACCAGATATGTTAGCGGAACTGTCACGTTTAAATTTTTTACAGAAACCTGTCTTGTACGAGGATTGATTCGATCCGAACTATACGGTCCTGCAGTACCTCTCCAAGTTCTGATGGCCGTTGTACATTCTTTCGGATCCTGTGAAATCGGTACTAGTTCTTTGGAATAATTATAGATATACGACATCATAAAATTATGAGATAACGCCCAATATTAGTTCTTTGTTTAACCTACGAGTTAGAATCAGGCTATTTCGGGTGGGCTAACAACTCGGTTTTCTACGACCATTTTTTCCCAATCTATTGGCGATGGACATTCAAAATCTTGAATCCCTCTATATTTTCCAACCCATCTCCAACAGGGTACCACACCGCATGCTTCCAGTCTGTAGAGGTTGGCATTGGTTGCAGAAAAACGAACTTCCAGTAGAGTGCCAACCGGGAGTTCCTCTGCCATTTCATCCATGTCTATTACTTCTAGACTCTCTTTTCCGTCAAGGTCAACAGGTCCAATATGTGAGAGATAGTACCTGATATTTTGTCCAGTTAGAGGATCATCTACGATAATTGCAACATGCGGTCTAGTGACTGGGTCCCATTTACGTGGCAAACCCGGACGTCTCATCAGAATATAATCGCTGACGAGTTCCATATTTGTTGTCAAACCTGATTGCACGGTACATCTCTCCAGGTGTAAAAGGTGTAAATTCTGCATATAAGCGACATTTGCATTGAAGCGAATTACAGAACCCCTCTAGACGCCTCTCTTATGGCATTTTAATGGTGGTTTAGAAGAGTGTGTATTATGAACGGGACATGGTACAAAAATCAAATTTCAAATGCGTACGAACCCAAATCACATACTTAACAAACGGTCAACACATATGTGGATATCACATTCAGCTAATTGTCTGGTGTTTCAGCAAAACCAACTACTAATGGTCGACCTTCGAATAGGGATTGGGCCACTTTCTTCCTTGCACTGGCCAACAGTCGCCATATTGTTCCTCTTGAAACTCCCATCTTATTTCCTGCTTGTTCTTGGTAAAGTCCCTCAATATCGACCAACCGAAGTACCTCAGCTTCCGCCAGATCCAGGTAGATCTCATCGCCTGTTGTCTGAGGTTTCGGAATCATCCTTTCAGCCTTAGGTTTCTTTCCAATATTTGGCTGAATTGGGAATCTTCCACGTCCTCCACGTCTTCTTCTGTGCATAAACAATCAAACTCGTATACAATCTGTAACCAACCCCCTAATTATCTTTCCGAGCTTATGAAAGAAGTTAAGTTTCGAAAACGAACATTACCATACTGCAACAATATGGAGGCATTTTGCCGGATATTTCTTTCGAATCTTACCCATTGGTCAGATTTATCTCAGTTAATAGATACACAAAATTTGCTTGTGGAGTGATTATTCATGGGATTCACTGTTGGAATTGTAGGTAAGCCTTCTTGTGGAAAAACTTCATTCACTAATGCTGCTTGTATGACTGACTTCAAAGTCGGGAGCTATCCATTCACAACAATCGAGGCAAATGTTGGAGTCACACATGTACGAACTGATTGTGCCTGTCGTGATTTCGATGTCGAGGATAATCCTAAGAATTCTATTTGTATTGAAGGAGTTCGTTTAGTCCCCGTGAAATTAATTGACGTTGCCGGACTTGTCCCGGGTGCTCACGAAGGTCGTGGAATGGGAAATCAATTTCTTGATGATGTTCGTGAAGCCGACGTATTGATTCATATTGTTGATGCAAGTGGAGCGCTTGATTCTGAAGGTCAAGAGGTCGATGCTGGTAGTCATGATCCCGTGGATGATGTGAAGTTCTTGGAAACCGAACTAACTGAATGGATGCATGGTATCGTTACAAAGGATTGGCGAAGGATTGCTTCCCGTGTCAGAACAGAAGGTGCCAAGCTGGATGGGTTGCTATTGGAGAAGTTGTCAGGTCTTCAAATCACTCGACCCCACATTCTGAAAGCGATTCGTGCTTCTGGTCTCACTGCTTCAGCAGCAGACCACTGGAGTGAGGAGGAGATTCGACATTTTGTATCAACTCTAAGGGGAATTGCTAAACCTATCATTATTGCAGCAAACAAAATCGACCGCCCGAATGCAGAAGAGAATTTCAATCGACTCAAAGAAACATTCCCAGATTATCTAGTTGTACCCGTCAGTGCTCTTGCAGAGAAAGCATTGAAGGATCTTGACAAGAGTGGTGTAATCAAATACATTCCGGGAAATGATGATTTTGAGATACTACAAACTGACAAACTCAAAGAACAAGAGATTGCACAGCTTGATAAGATCAAGGACAACATTCTGAAGAAACACGGTGGTTCTGGGGTTCAGAACATCCTAAACAAAGCAGTCTTTGATTTCTTGAAAATGATCACAGTGTATCCAGTCCATGATGCCAATTCGCTGACCGATAGTGATGGAAATGTGCTCCCGGACGTCTTTCTCGTGCCTGAAGGAATTACTGCGAAGGAATTTGCGGGAGTTATTCATACTGCTCTCATGGAGTCATTCATTCATGGAATAGATGCTCGAACGAAAATGCGAATTTCTGACAAGCATGTTCTCAAGGATAGAGATGTGATTAAAATCGTAAGTGCCAAGGGATCAAAGTAAGTACGTATTGTTACTACAATTTAAGCCCGTAAGAAAACACACCCCTGTAATACACATATCTTGAGTGATAATATGCAAAATTTCTATGTGATATACGAAAAAAGCAGTAAGTGCCTCACACACACAATCGCATGGTACTCTATCTTGAAGCCGACTCATTTGAAAGAGTTGATTACAATGAAAATCTTCGAGTCATTGATATCTGCAAAGAAACATGGACAGCAGTTGGCAAAGGAGGGCCAAGTTCCTTCAATCTACCAACGTAATCACTGCGAATTCGTTCTGACTACAACAAGAGAGATTCCCCCACTAGGAGCATTCCCCTTCATGAAGTGGGTGGGTCGGGACATACTCCTAACAGATGAGTCTGAGTGGGTACCAATACTGGCACAACTTGATTCCCTTGCCCGTGCAAAGGAAGCATGTGCGCTACTCTATTTACTTGGACATGACCCAATAATTGTCGAATATCGTTCCATTGGTACCTATGATATTTTCCTGAGAGAATGCGACATCCCTCAAGGTGCATGGATAGTATCTGATACTGATGATGACTATTGCATGTTCGAACTCCAGCAACCTCCATTATTTTACGATGAAGATGATGCAGTTGAGTTCGAAGTGCTAATGCGGACTGAGTGACTAGACATCAGGCCAATTTGTCACCTATCGCCCAATATTGTCCATTTAGCGGCATATAGGTGAACAATTTGGATTTTTCAGCATCAAAACGCCCACTTTCATTCAATACAGACTCGTCCAGATGTACTGCAAGGACTTGTGCAATGAATAGGTCATGGCTTCCAACAGGAACTATCTTGGTGGTCTTACACTCTAGGTTTATCGGACATTCTGCAATCATTGGCGCATTGACCTTCGATCCTTGAACCGGAGTAAGGTTACATTCTGCGAATTTATCATTGTCCCGACCTGATTTTGTTCCGCAAAACTTGGTTGCCTCAAGTTGGTCTACTCCTGGTATGTTAATCACAAACTCTCCTGCATCCTTCACCATATCGTAACTGTGTCGATTAGGTCTAATTCCCACAGCAATACTTGGAGGATCGCTACACACATTGGCAGCCCATGAGAGAGTAATTATATTTGGAGTTTCTTTTCCCCTGACACTGAGCAGAACCACAGGACTTGGTACGAGCGCGGTCCCGCCTTTCGATTCTTTCTTCATACTATGGCTAGATGAACACTACGTTAAGAAAATGTCGCAGTAGGTTTTGTCGATTCGCTAAGATTTAAGTTGAAGGAGGAACGGCCGATGCTCAACAAGTTCAGAGGGTTTGAACTATGGCACGTGTGCTTATTGCAGATGCAGTTGCTGAGTCAGCTGTAAACAAGATGAAAGAGGCTGGATTAGAGGTAGTCATCAGAGATGCCACTTCTGACGGCCCAATTGAGGAACAAATCAAAGGCTTTGATGGTGTTGTTGTACGAAGTGCAACTAAGATTACCCGAGAGGTTATTGATGCATCGGATGTTCTCAAGGCTGTTGTGCGCGCAGGCGTTGGCCTTGATAATGTTGACCAGGAGGCTGCAAAGGAAAAGGGTGTTCAAGTCCTGAATACTCCTGAGGCACCAACTGTGAGTGTTGCGGAGATGGTGCTTTCATTCATGTTCTCCCTGGCTCGAAACATAACCCAAGCTGATAGCTCTATGAAGGATGCGCGTTGGGAGAAGAAGAAACTGACAGGAACCGAACTCTGGCAGAAGACTCTTGGTGTAATTGGTTTTGGCCGAATTGGTCAGGAAGTGGCAAAAAGAGCTAAGGCTCTTGAAATGGATGTCATTGCATATGATGTAGTGGATATCACATCTCAATGCCAGGCATGTGGTGCAAAGAGTTCAACACTTGATGATATCATCACAAATGCAGATTACATCTCTCTACACGTCCCCTTCTTACCTCAAACCAAGGGTATGATTGGAGCTGCAGAATTTGAAAAGATGAAGAAAACTGCATTCCTAATCAATACTTCACGTGGTGGTGTAGTAGATGAGGAAGCACTACTTGAAGCGTTGGACACAGGAAAAATTGCTGGAGCTGGTCTTGATGTCTTTGAAACCGAACCACCAACAGACTGGAAACTTGTTAATCATGCAAAATTGATAGCTACTCCTCATGTAGCCTCATCAACTAGGGAAGCACAAGATCGTGTTGGTGACCTCACAGCATCCAAGATTATCGACGCTCTGAAATGATAATCAAAAACAGATGCCAATCGTTACACCTTTAAGCAAACTAATTGGGCTGGTGCGTGGCTTGGACATTATCTGAGCCACCCATTTCCTTTGTATTGGCGGATCCGTCCGCAGGGATGTGGCCTTTCGGGGCTGAACCACAAACAAAGCGAATACTTCACAACAAAGGATGGAAACATAAGATGTCTGCATACAAGCGGATGAACGAACAATGGATCAAGGAGCAACAAGAACGCTCTGAGATGGTGAGAGGCAGACTTATTGTCTGGAGAAAGCAAGGCACAGTCGTGCGTCTTGAACGCCCAACACGACTTGGACGTGCTCGCGCACTTGGATACAAAGCAAAGCAGGGCTATGTTATTGTAAGAATCAAGACAGGCAGAGGTCCAAGAGAGAGACCGCGTCCCACTTCGGGTCGGAAGCCTCGAAGCATGGGTGTATCAAAATATACACCAATGAAATCCCGACGGTGGATCTCTGAAGAACGAGTAGGAAAGAAGTTCCCGAATTTACGTGTGCTTAACAGTTACTGGGTTGGTTCGGACCATCGCAATGTATGGCATGAAGTCATTCTTGTCGATCCAAATCATCCTGTTATCTACAATGATCCACAAATCAACTGGATTTGCGACCCAACTCACAAGGGCCGACAGAGTCGTGGTCTAACTTCCGCTGGTAAGAGAAGCCGTGGTCTAAGAAATAAGGGCCGTGGTGCTGAGAAATTAAGACCCAGTCTCGCAGCCAATAAGAATCTTGGAAAATAGACACCTATGTCCGATTCTAAAGGTACCTCCGAGGCATTCATAGATCGGTTGGAGGTCCGGGCATATTCCCGGGCCACCGAGGTGCCTGAAAGAGTCACAGCTGCTATTTTGAATATATTCCCTGAAACAGTCCGTGACAAGGTTGCAATATCCAAGGCAAAAACCGATGGCCACCTGGGAATCCCAATAATGATACATGTTGGTATTCTAGATGATCATAAGTTGACTTCATTTGCAATACAGGAGATTTTTTCAAATTTCGCTGCTAACGAGCTCCAGTCTATTCTCAATACGTTAGAACTACGCATAGATGAAGAGTGTACACTCTTTCTTAGAATTGATAAGCAAACAGCGTATCTGGAAGATATCGAGCTGGCAATTGGTTCAGATGTGATTAGCCTCCAGGTACACATAATGAAATGGCCTCGATGCTCATTCACTGATGCAGAGCAGTTGATTCGTCAGCTTATTTCGCTCACAGGAGTATTAGAGCGATGAAATCGGTGGATATGGATATACGAACTCGGACCGAACAGGAGTTGCAACCATTTATTGAGATGGCTGAAACCTTAGGGTACTCTGCAATCCTATCCGGATGCACTACTGATGCTATCACCACACGTGAATCGCCTGTTCAGGTATATCGACGCCACAACTTGAAATCGAAAAAGTTGTCCGAACTGAAGGCACAGGTCTCAAAAATTCACGGCAAATATGCTCTTGTTTCTGCTCCGCTCCTTGAAGTTGATACTGCAAACTGGGTGGCTGAAGATTCGAGGGTGCACTTGCTGACAGTGGACATCACAGGAAAAAACATCCTTAGAAAGACAACAGCTGGACTGTGTGCATCTCACGGAACTGCTCTTGAAGTCCCCATTGCATCACTTTTAGACGCGAATGGCCTTAATAGATCCAGAATAATCAAGGCCATACGTGATTGCGTTACTACCGCAACAAGAGCCAATATGAAGGTGGTACTATCTAGCGGCGCAAACACTCCAGTTCGGATGAGGTCTCCAGTGGCTCTGTTTCATATTGGGATGCTGCTAGGGCTTGAAGAAAACCAGGCAAAAGAGGCGATTCTTAGTACTCCGAGTGCAATCCTCAAAGAGAATCTGAAACGTCTAGATGGAACTCAATTGAGATCTGGACTTGAAATAATCAGGAATGGTGAGGAAAATGAATCTGAATAGGAAGCGATACCTATCCTTTGCTGTCCACAGAGATGGCCCACCAGTAACTGGAAAACAACTAAGCACAGCTATCTGGAAGAGTCTTCTTTCACTCTATGGGGAGGCTACTGTTTCTGATACTCGTCTATATCTTAACGAGTTTGATGAAAACTCTGGACTAGGTTACCTCCAATGTAATCTATACAGGCTCAAACATGTCATAGCAGCTGCTGCGCTAATCGAATCGATAGACGAAACAAAGGTATCTTTCGAGCCAAAGAAAACATCTGGTACCATTAAGGCGCTCCATCGGATGAAATCACAGTTCCTTCTATTACTCTAAGACATTTGAGCAGGAATGCCCGGCTCTCCCAGTTACCGGTTTCTTTTGATGCAATAAGCCAAACAACCGGATTGAGTTTCATGTTTTCTAGATCCGATTCTGATGGTCGCGGGGGAGCGGGATGAGAATGAAATATACAAACTAGACTATCTCCTATTTCTTCCGCCTCTATTAAAAGACGATACTGAATCTCTGGATTTATCGAAAATACAGTTCGCGATTTTGAAATGTTGTCAACAATCACCACTCTAGTGACTACTATTCTATTATCCGCTATTGTACCAAATAGCAACGCAACAGCCTCAAAGGGTAAGCTATCCTCTGCATGAGCATGTAGTCGTTCTAATTCACCAGTGCTAAGATGAAGGTAAAACTCCACTCTGCTTCCTCGCTCAGAACGCTGATTTGACTGTTTCAAGTACGATACAGGTTTCTACTTCCCCTACACCCGGTACCCTGCCAAGACGATTTTCTAGGAAGGATTTCAATTCTGCCAAGCCATCCACGGTGACCTTGAGCATCACTCCACAGGCGCCATCCAGAAAATAAGCTTCGATAACTTCGTCGTATTCCTTCACTTTCTCAGCAATTGCGGATACTTGTTTCATCTGTGCCTTTACTCGAACAATGGCACTGATTTGCTTTCCAATCTTAAGAGGGTCAAGAATTACTGTAAAATTCCTAATAATTCCCTCTTTGATGAGTCGACGAACCCGACGTCTAATTGTGACTTCAGTCTTATCAACCGCTTTCGCTATCTCACTAAATGACATGCGTCCATCTTCTTGGAGCATCTCGATAATCTGATTGTCAGTTGGGTCAAGGGTCAATTTTCAGTCCTCGGAGAGAATCTGTTCGAAACACTTGCCTGTGGAGAACGACCTCCAGATATACCTTACGAAAACGTACAAAGAATTTAAAATTTTGTACGAAGTCGTTCACAGTCTTGTGTAAATGCTCAAAATAGATAAATTACAATATCCTGAGCTCTTTGTCGATGATAGCCTCGGCTCGATCTGACATAATCGATACTAGTTCGATGTGATCAATAAGCTGTGGAGCACTTCTGATTTTCCTCTCTAATAGTTCCTGAATCTGGAATATCCCTGAAGCATTAGTCATGAGCACTTCAATGCGAACTGTCTTCTCTACCCCTTTCTTTATCTTAACATTCTCTATTGCCATGGCAGATGTTGAGTGAATATTAACTGTGCCTAGCTCGAAAGGTATCCTTGCTCTTCCTTTTGTCATATCAAGAGCATCTGCAATGCCAACTACACCCGCCTCTATTGTATTTGGTGTAATGAACTTATCATGACATAAAATGGCATGTAGAATGTGGCCTCTAACATGGATTCTTTTGCGAATGTCCTTCGGGTACACCTTCTGCAGAATTCTGTCAACAATCGGTGAGGCAAGTGTAACCGAGAGGATGTTGTGATTCTCACGATGGACAGCCATACCAATATCATGCAGGTAACAAGCTATCATGACAACTAGTTGTGCATCCTCAAAGGAGCCTGTCTCCTCTTGTTCCATTGTGCTTTTCACGCCACCTTCAAGGGCATTAAGCAGCTGCATACCATATTTTACAACAATAAGTGAATGAACGTGACCATGGTCCGAATAGCCCATTCTATCGATGGCCATTCGGTTGGTATCCTCAAGTATCGTCTGTACTTCAATATCCTTCTCTAATTCGTCGAAGGCTGTAAGACAAATTTGGTTGTTTTTGAATTGTCTTCTTACTCTATCTTTCAATGCTTGTCTATGTTTCTGGCCCTTTGCCATACTTTTAGACCCCCTCTATTTGATTAAGGTTCTATAATTCTATTTGAAGGTACTGGGAATAACTGTAATTAAAATACTTGCAATCTCACACATTTGGCTTGTGTTCAAACCATGTATCACCGAACGTTGTTCTTTGGTATTGATTACGCCGTTGCTCCTATTTCCTTGGCAGGAGCTGCAGATTTTCTTTTCTCTTGTTTCATATTCCTTCGTGACATGTAATAAAGGCTTACAATAAGGAGATACGATACATAGGCTGCGACTTCTAATGCAGACGGATTACCATTGTATCCAAATAATGCCTTTGCGAAACCACCTATTGTACCATTGTCATGAAATAACGGATAACTACCATCAGGCAATACTGGTGGATTGATATTCCATACCTCTATTGCTCCTATTAGTAGCAACCCAGCTTCTTGAAGCTCATGAATTCCATATGCTATCATTCCTGCTGCAAATAGGACAAGGAATACCGAGGTCCAATTGAAGAAGTCCTTGAGACTTATCTTAAGCGATCCATGGTAAATCCCGAGTCCCATAACAATAGCAATACTAAGACCAATAGTCACACCAATGTATGTCTGAGCGGCATCTTGAACGGCTAGGGCAATTGTGAAGAGCACAAGCTCTACGCCTTCTCTTAGTATAAGAGCAAATGCAAGTAAAGCTAAGCCAATAGCACCTCGAGTTCCAGTTCTTTCTTGCATCGACTCTTCAATCTCAGAAGCAATGCCCGAACCTGCATTCCACATCCAAACTATCATGGTTGTGAGTAGAATCGCTGCAACTAGAACGACCGCACCTTCAAAGATAGTCAGAGCTTCACCTTCGAATAATCCCCAAATTAGTCCTAGGATTGTCCCGAAACCCACACTTACCAATACTGCAACTAAGGTCCCTCCAAGAACATACCTTTTCAGATTCATCTTGTTTGATTGTTTTAGGTATGAGAGCATTATCGCAATTATCAGTGCCGCTTCTATGCCTTCTCTAAGAGCTATTGTTGCAGGTCCCACGAACATCATAATCAAACCATTAACTATTGTTAATAACGACGCTTGTTATGATTTAAACTATCACTTGTGACAAAAAAGAAATGATGAGTGCGTCATAAAACGCACTACTCAGAATCTAATGCGAAGTCTACCTTGCAGAGTTCACCAGTCTTCAAATCTATCTTACTGAGCTGTGGAGTCTTACCTGATACAAAACCAATTGCACCCCGTACTATCCCTCCAACCGGACATGCAGTAAAACCTTCAAGGTCATAGCCACCGACCTTCCGAGGACAAATCAGACAGTTCTGTACAGATAGATGAGCAGTTCCATCTACAAAGTCGACCGTGAGATCTTCGGCGATTCGAACCTCCTCAAGTAGTTTCTCAAGCAGTGACTCGCTACTCTCGTTTGGTGCAATGACTTTCTGAGCTAAAAGCTCCTTTGCCATTTCCTGTCCCATCCAAGTTCCAATGATATCCATTGCTCCTTGGGGATCCACCATATCCTGGTTCAGGAGCACATCTCGTGCTTTCACAATTCCTGCACCGAGACCAATTACCATTTTGTTCAGGTAGTTTCTTCTCGGGTCTTTTCTTCTTCTAAATCTCATCATGGTGTAAACAAACTCCCTAGATGCTTCTGATCAGGCCCTCCTTCACATACCTGTCACACACAGCCTGGACCTTTGCCAAGTCTATCTTCTCTCCCAATGCCTTCTCAAGAAACGCTGTCTTCTGACGAACCTGACTCAAGCAAATAGTGCCTGATTCGCAGACAATCTTGAGAATCGTTTTGTCCAGTATGAACGACGATTGCTCTCTTACCTTTACCTCATCATAGTCACAAAGTGATTGATAGCAGGGTTCTCACATCGACTCTGACATACTTACCGGTGCTTGATCTTGAGGAACCACAGTGACAGAGCGAGGTTGGTCAACCTGCACACTATCGGGATATTCTATTCCTCTGACTCTACAGTTTTTGTCAACATATACAATTATCGCATGAAGCGGCTCTCCATGTGCAACCATTACTCTGAATATACCATCTGTCTGTGCCGCAAGCTCGTCTTTTGATACGTCTAGCTTTATTGGTGTATCACAAAGTTTACAGTGTACAGACACGCATTTGGATTCATCCAAGACCGGCCACTCCTTTTGAGCAGAGTCTCCCTTATCCCAAGAAATTATTCTTTCTTGGCAAACTCACAGAGACTCAGCATTAGTCGAATATTAACATTGTCAGGATGGGCATTCCTTCTTCTTAGACAGTTGAATGATAGAAAAGGCTAAGAAACATGTAGTGTGGTGGCCGGATGAGTAGAACTGTTTTTGCAATGATTGCTGAAAAAACTACATTGCGTTCAACCGTTTTGTATGAGTTCAAAAGGTGAGAATCAAACATATAACTATGAAAGGACTAGGGATATGGCCCAATCTTACGGATAGAGTCATACTGAAAGCCCGGAGGAAGAAATCTTTTTCTAAAGGGAAGTCCTCACTCCTCTCAGAAACTACCGATTTTGAAAAAGGGGAGTTCGTGGCTGACTGTTCTGACCTGTCTTCGCATATGAAGCCAGGGAACAGTAAGGATCCCGCCATGACAAAAACTGTGGAAAAACCGTCTGCAATTACAGGTTACGGTGCTTGTGATACAAAAATGCAGAGAACAGAAGCCAGGTCCCATCTGAGGAATGACATTCCCATGAGGAGGGGCAAAGCTCATGGCACTTTGAAAGACACTAATCTTTCGGATGCTGGCGACAGCGGCCATGAGAAGGGTGGAACACAGAACTATCTTGACGGATCGTTCATTACTAACCGTAGGCTGCAGGTCCTATTAACATACTTTGTAGCAATAGAATCCTTGTATTATGGAAGCATCTGGAACGCGACAAATAGAAAATCCGAGGTACCTGATGCGTTCTTCTTACATAATTGATTTATAATCTAGTACGAATTCTGTTCATCTTCATGTCCTGTTCTAATGTTTACAGGCATGACTTTTGGCGCTGCACCCATAGCTCTAGTCTGATTCACAGGACCCGCTGTCATACCAGCGGACCCAGGATCTGTTTCCCAGCCGTTACGGCCACTTGAACGTAATGTCTTAGTATATCCGTAGAATACTAGACCAATAACGACTCCTAATGCCAACAAATAGAACGTGATCATTGCGCTTCAGGAATCACTATCGTGCAAAATCGAATAAACTTGGTGACACTATGGTGAAGGTTGTAATGGAGATGTCACTTGAAGTGTATTTCCTACCAAATCAACAGTCGATCGTGCAACAAACATACCAAGGAACACCAATAGAATAGTACCTGCTAGGTACAGACCTAACATGAGATAGTTACCATTCTCAAACATATTGAATGACTCAAGACCAAAGGTTGACATCGTAGTGAATGCCCCAAGCACACCAATTGTGAGAAAAACTCTGATATCCTGGTTGATGAATTCAACCAATTCTGCTGAGTAGACCACTATCCCAAGTAGGAGTGTACCGATAAAATTGACAACTAATGTTCCCCAGGGAAAAGATGATCCGTCATTCTGAATCATGCTAGATAGTATGTATCTGAGAATGGCTCCGATGAAGCCCCCTATGCCTACAAGTAGTATCTCTCGCATTGGAATCGCTCCGATTGACAGAAGTCATCAGCTCGAGGCGGTTCCGACAGAGCCGTGGTGGACTTCATCACCTGTGTGACTCAGCTCCGATTACAAGACTGAGATAAACATTCTGTTGACGGATGCTGTTTTCAAGGCCCAGTAGAGAGAACGCTTAAAGGCGCCCGTCTATCAAATCCGCTTTGGTGTATTCGTTGAAAATCCGTCAATTTGAATCAAATGATACCGAACCTGTTCTCAATCTGGCTAACACTCATGCTGTTTTTGATTCACCACTTACCGCCGCAGACTTGGCGATAACAAGACAACTTCCTGAGGCTTTCATTCTTGCAGAACAAGAGTATCAAATTGTCGGGTTTGTTTTTGGATATGTCAGGGATGTTCTATCTGAGGTTTTGGCAAATTGGAATGTATCAAAAGTGGGACAGGTAGAACTGCTTGTTGTTGATCCAAATTCCAGAACGAACGGAGTGGGAACCATGTTGCTGGAAAGCCTACTTGAAGTCTTCGCTAAGAATGGAGTAGACATGGTGACTCTTCATTGTCCTGCTGAAGCAACAGAGGCAAAAAGTCTGTACGATAAGGTTGGTTTTGAAACTAGGGCATACGCAATGAGAAAACGGTTGTAAGATGACATATATCTACTGACAACTGTCTATTCTGCTTTTTTCTTTGACCGTAATCCAACTGTCAAGATACCCGCGAAAACTAGAATAAAACCTCCCATGAATACCAGGTCTACGAGAGTAGAACCTTGGCTTAGTAGCCAGCCGCCTCCGGATGAACCAAAAGCAAATCCAATTATCCCGATTGTTTGCAGTAGGGAAACAATCTCATCAGAGCCTGATTCATGCGTATGTTCATGATCATGACTGGTAATCGAGAACGGATTGCCTGGAGCATGACCAATGAAGTAATGGCGATGAGAATGCACAGTAGTATTTGTTGGAGTGAGTTCCATTGCAGCATCATTTCTAGCTGGTTCAAGAAAACCTTCTGATAGACCTGCAATTGCCAATAATGATGTGAGGACCATGAAAGATGCTGCGAATGGGTACAACACCACAATGAAACCCTTTGCTACCAAGCTAATAGCAAGTGGAGCAATACTACCGGTTCTATCTACGAACCTGCCAGTAAAGAGTTGAGAGGCTCCCCATACTGCATCACCGATAAGATATCCCAATCCAATCTGATCAACTGATACACCGTTACTGTTTATCATAAGTGATAGACCGGGCGTATAGAGTCCATGGGAAAAATCGTAAAGAATGTATATTGCAAGTAGGATAAGGAGTTTCTTCGATAATAATGAACGTAAAGCAATTCTTGTGTGGCTGTGACCATGATTTTTATCCTTATCATCTACACAGAACTGTTCAACATCTCCAATGAATGGAATCAAGGAGATTATCATGAGAAATGAAACAACAGTAAGAACGAAACCTAGGGTCATAATAGCCTCGGTTTGTGAAATTAGTAGAACTGTTTCTAGTTGCCCAATCAATATACCTGCCGAGCCTTGACCTATAGCAGAACCAAGAAACACTGCTGAAAGTAATGTGCCAACTGATTCTCCTCTATATGATTCAAAACCGGATGATATACGAATGATAATGATTGTAAGTAAGCCTGCACCAGCTCCTTCAGCAATTCGTGCAAATACAATCCAATCTGGAGTAGCAGCGAATCCTGTAACCATTCCAAGAATAGTGAGAAGAACACCACTGACAACCAGTGCACTTCTCTGTTTCCCAATGAGCTTGCTGAGTACGATTAGACCAATGACTTGACCAATCGATGAGAGTGAGCTTCCCCATGAAACAAGTGATTCAGAACCGCCGAGATTCACGATCTGAAACGGGAAGAGGAATCGAAGCACTCCTCCAACAAACCCTAAAACAAATATCAAAACAAACAAGTTTCGAATCACGGGCTCTCTAACTATTAGCCAGCTGCTTTGAGAATCATCTTGGCCCATAGGATTTCACCTATTGCTGCATATTTTCATCGCCTGAGAATTCATACTATTAATGGTTGAGATAGTGGTCCATTGATGAAAACACTGTAGATTCAGGAAACACCATCGGGGTATCACAATCTGATTGGATTAGGGCCAATCGCTCGTATCCCATATGTTGGTTTAAATATTTTTGGTAATATTGAAATGTTAGTAAATGTCTTTAGAGTTGTGGAAGAATGGGTTGATGAATAGAAGTCAATTCGGTTTTAATCTCGTTTTGATATTTCTCATAATATCTCCTTGTTTGGCGACTCATAGTCAGGGCTTCGAGTGGAAGTATGGTGAGGGTGTTCAATATGATTTTAGAGAAACCTTCTATCGGGGTGATAACGAAACAACATCGTTGATTTATGATTGCATTTACTATCTAATCGCTCCCAACTATACTGAGCTTCATGACCCATTAACGGGGTACGTCCCAGCTAGAAGTGCATCGACCTATTGGCCAAATGGGACCGAAATGCAAACCGGGCGACTACACTTTGCTGTTCCTGTTGGTAATTGGTCTATATTGTCAATTATCATTGAGAGTATGTCGGATGAAAACGTCACTTTTTCGGCGTTTGAATCAAATGATATGTGGGGATACGAACAAGAGATTTCCACGGATATTTCTTCTTACTCGTATCGAGAGGAATTCTCGAAATATGATGGTGTGCTTACGAAATTGACATATGAGTCCACCATATTTAGTCATCATAGTTTGTATGTGATTGAAAGACTTGGTATATCTCCAATCATCCTCCAATTAGTTATGGCAATTGTGGCAGCATTGAGTATTGTTTCGGTTCTTATTGTGTATCATAGAATGAACCGATAAATATTAACACAAGCATTGAATCTGAATGGCAAAAGCTTCGTAGGATTCGGACCCTCCTAAATCAAAGGATATATCGAACGATTAGATTCACAAGGGCCATTTCTGGCTCGCCAATCCATATCGTTGAAATAGTACCACGCCGAATAGTGATTATGTCTTACGAAGATGAGATCAAAAAGTGGAGAAAAAAACGAGAAACCGATTTGAGCGAAGGCATAATGATTGGAGATATTTTATGGTCTCCAGTTCCAGAGCCTGAGCGTAAGGATTTGAAGCTAAACTTCTTCCCAATAAATCCCGAGTTAGTGCTTGATGCCAAACTGACCCTCTCTGATGTCAAAAAGGAGAGAATCTTATCAAAGGCAGATGGGACACCAACAAATCCATTTCTTGAAGCTGGCCACGTAGAATTCATGTACAATAATGAACAAGTTCGTCTGTTCATTATTTTTGACAAACAGATAAATGGCTACTATGTAGGTTTCAGGGACTCTACATGTGGTAAAGAAAGCTATCCTAATGGACGCTTGCTACTTGTTGAAGAAATAGAACAAGAACTAATCTCTCTGGATTTTAATAAGGCATTCAACTTTGCTTGTGCTTATAATGAAGCTCTTCCTTGTCCAGTTACTCCTCAAGAGAATTGGCTTAATTTTTCCATCAGAGCAGGAGAGAAAAAATATCACTGATATTCAATCAATGTCTAGTTATCCTCTTAGAGTCTAATAGGGTTGGGCCCAACCTTCCGGATCTCATCAGCAAACTTGTTGACCTCTGATGCGAACTTGTCACCCTCAGCTGCTGACACGAGGACCATCTTGACCCTGTCCTCGTTCATCCCCATCTGGCCAACCAGTTTTCTAGCGAAGCGTACTCTTCTTTCTGCTCCGAGGTTGCCTGTCTTATACGCACAGTCTCCGGGGTGACATCCCACTATCAACACTCCGTCTGCCCCTTCCTGAAGCGCTTCAGTATGAAGTTGATATCCAAGCGTGCGGTGCACGGCATCCTAATGATCCTCGCACTCACATCGTACTGTAACTTCATGGTTCCGGCGAGATCGGAGGCTGCGTACATACATTGCATCTCTATTTCAAACGGCTTTATATGGGTAATCGTGTATGAATACACAGATGATTACGATGGGCTACAAAAACATCTCGCTTCGAAAAGACATCTATCTCCGGCTAAGAAAAGCAAAACATGAAGGTGAGTCCTTTAGTGAGGTCATAGAGCGTTTGCTAAAACCTGATGATGATATCCTAGACCTTTTTGGAACATTCTCAATGACAGATGACGAACGCGCAGCATTGTTCACTGAACTCGATGAGATGTGGGGTGCTTGGAAGCATTGAACTTTGTATGCCTAGACACCTCCTTTCTAATCGATTTCCTTCGTGGTGAAACTAATACCCGTACTTCATATCTACGTTTGAAGTCGGAAGGGTATAGTTTTGCAACAACGACTATCAATGCCTTTGAGATCTTCAGAGGACTCGATAAGAGAGGTAGGATTAAGGGTGAAGAAGAGGCTGTGCGGAAATTGCTCTCGCGTCTGGTTGTTTGGAATCTCGGCATAGAAGAGGCTGAACGCTGCAGTAGAATCTATACTGAGATGGAGCGTATTGGCAGTGTAATAGGTCTTAATGATTGTTTCACGGCAGCTATTGCTATCTCTAATGGTTGCCAGAAGATAGTATCAGATGACATGCACTTTCAGAAGATACCAGGTATTGAAAGAATACCATATTGAATAATCACTAGAGTCTAATCGGGTTAGGTCCAATCTTTCGTATCTCTTCTGCAAACTTGTTGATATCAGAGGCGAACTTATCGCCCTCTGCCGCAGAAACAAAGACCATCTTTACCCTGTCCGGGTTCATACCCATCTGTTCAACGAGCTTTCTGGTGAACCTTACCCTTCTCTCTGTTCCCAAGTTACCCGTCTTGAACGCGCAATCTCCAGGGTGGCATCCTACGATCAGTACTCCATCTGCCCCTTCCTGCAGCGCCTTGAGTATGAAATTGATATCGAGCCTTGCGGTACACGGCATTCTGATTATCCTCGCACTCACCTCGTACTGTAACTTCATGGTTCCGGCGAGATCGGAGGCTGCGTACATACATTGTATGGGGCTCATCTATTTTCGTCAAGGTCTTTGGCGATCTTCAAGACCAGTCTATAAACTTTGGAGTCCAATCTGAATCCAGAGTCTATCATCCTATCAAGAATCGCGTTGAATTCATCGAATTTGAACATTGAATCGGACAAAGCCTGAAGGAGAACACCGACCGTACCCAGACACCTGACACCAAGAATTTCAGCCGCGCTTCTCCCCATCTTATCATCTATGAGAAGTAGAGCGCTCTCCTTCTTAGCAAGAAGTATTGTTGCAGCTTCACCAATATCTATTCCTGAACTTTTCGCTAATAGATTTGCATCTCCACTCACTAATCTTATAATACGTACCCATCCATCATTGACAGCATCTGAAATTACAACTGAATCAGGTGTGTCTTGAGCGCCACAAACCTCCTTGAAGACCTCTTCTGGAATCATTATTTCACCAAACATATCCTTCAGTAAGGATAGATTTCCAGCCTTTGCAAGATGTATCAATGGGCTTGCATTACTGACCACACTATCGGTCTTTGACAAATGCAAGGTCACGCTCCAGGTCTTCCACATCATACGCTATTGGGATCGATGATTTGTCTGCTTCTCTCATCATCACTCTCAACGGAACCCCGGCCATAGAGGCAGCCTTCCAGAGCGAAACCCGTTTCTCTCTGTATGCTTTCAACGCTCGCTCTAAGAGAAATTGCTGTATGCCAATATCAAGTGCTCTTCTGATCAGCTCTGATCGGTCAATCTGCTCCTCTTTGGCGATGAGTTCCAGTTTCTTGACCATGTCTTCAGGTAATCGAGCTGTAACAGTTTCCATCATCAATCGTGTGCAATATATTATTTTGCACACATAAGCTTTTCTTTAATTGTACAACATCGCATATTGTAACTATTCGTTCCTTAACATTTTCGAAGCACTTTTGTAAGACAGTATTCCTTGTGGTTGTTGTGGTGAAAGGGATGAGTAAACATAGAGATTTATCGAATCGAAACCGTTTGATTTTGCTTGCAGTTCTTGTTATTCTTTCAGTGGTTCTTCCAGTTGGAATACGATATACCCACTGGGTCAATTTCTCTGGCGAGCAAGATTTCCGTCTTCAATTTGAGTTCATCCCTCCATTTCTGATACGGCTGTATCAAGGTGAATGGACTGTTACTTGGTTTGTGTCAGCACTTGGTATTCTTATTCCACTTGGTATTCTTATTCCACTATTCCTAATCATACACCTGCTCCTGGTTTATCAGGTATTAAGAATCAGTAGAGGCCAAAAGGAATTTTCCAGTATCACTTATAACTTGGCTGCTGTATTGCTCATATCCCTCATAGGATTTTTTCCAACCTTCACGCTTGATTGGGGCAACATTCCACTACCACTGATGCTCCCTATAGGACTTGCATTCGCAAAGTTCCTTGCTGCTCCTCCAATCGACAGTCCATTTGATAAGCATACTGTTCCTTGATTCATCAAGGTATCACAATCTAATCGGGTTTGGCCCAATCTTGCGTATCTCATCAGCAAACTTGTTGATCTCAGAGGCGAACTTATCGCCCTCTGCAGATGATACGAAAACCACCCAAGGAATTGAGAAGTGGAAATTTTGGAATGGCTACGCCAATTGCAGCAATGCCATCTCTTGCTCTTCGGTGAGTTCTTTGACCTCTTCTGGGAAATACCATTTCTGAAGAAGGTACTTGATAGTAGTATCATCCAGTTCATGAAGTATTGGACGTTTTCTCCAGAGAAGCACTCCTTTCTTTGTGATGGTCCCTTCTGCTATTTGCTCTTGGAACTCAATCATCAGATTGAGAGCTCTGTCCACAGTCTTTCTATTTACAGAAACGCGTCGTGCAATCTCGGCCACGGTCAGATCGTCCTCGATTTCTAAGGCCTTGAAGAGGCGCGATACGACTTCCTCAACTGATGTTCTATCCTCAGACGTGAACAATGCCTGGATCTCCTCGGGGCTGGGTCTATCATCCATGTTCTCAAAGAAACGCTTCTCGATATACCAACTTCGCATTTCCTTCGAGAGTTTCATTTTATCGACTCTGTCCATCGTCCACACAATCTTTCCGGACTTTCCTTTCATGACCTCAATTTCATGTGCGGCGAACTTTTCCTGTGTCTTCAGGAGGAACTCAATCACTCTCTCTACCGTTCTCCAGTCAACACCAGAAACCTCTGACAGTGCCGCAACTGTTATTGGCGATTTCTCCTTGAGAATCATGAGAACTCTCTCTATCGCTTGCTCGAATGTTGTTCGTTTGCCATTCACCATCTTATCTGTCCGCCTTCGGTGAGCTACCAAGTGTTTGTAACCATGTCGCTGTTAGCGTCTATCTAAGCGACACTCGCAACGTTAATAGTTACGTTACTAGCGTATATATATTTTATCATGATACTATAAGCGATATTATCGGCTTATTACGCGTAATTATTACTCTATTACGGCAAATGCTTATATATATAATAAATATGCATTATACATGCCTCTCCTGAAAATTGACCTGCAACTTATAGCTTGCATGTACGATGACGATAGAATAGGCAGCCATCATGGAAACGTAGAGAATATTCTCAAATTCTGCACTCCAAAGGATTATCGTGACAGACGTTCAATGGGCCAGTTAAAGAAACGACTTCGAAGACTTGCCACTCAAGGTTATCTAATCCGAAAGACCGGACGGTATGAGGCCTATTCTCTATCGAAGAGTGGAGTTATTGCTGCAGAACGATGGAAGGAAGGATGGACGCTTGACGCGATTAGTTCAGCCGAAGATGAATAGTCCGTTTTCTTCTCTTTAATACCCCCGGAATTTGCCGAGGTGTAGTTTGCCTATCCAAGAGAGTAGTGCCACTTTGAGCACTGGTATTTTCCTGAAAATAATCAGGGGAGGTCCCTCTGCTATAGTCTTATCGGGTTTGACCCAATCTTCCGGATCTCCTCAGCGAACTTGTTGATATCTGCTGCAAACTTGTTTCCCTCTGCAGCCGACACGAACACCATCTTCACCCTGTCCTCGTTCATTCCCATCTGCCCGACCAGTTTTCTGGCAAAGCGGACCCTTCTCTCTGCGCCTAGGTTCCCTGTCTTGAATGCGCAGCCACCAGGATGGCATCCCACGATCAGCACTCCGTCCGCCCCTTCTTGCAAGGCCTTCAGTATGAAATTGATGTCCAGTCTCGCAGTACACGGCATTCGGATTATCCTCGCGCTCACATCGTACTGCAATTTCATGGTTCCCGCGAGGTCGGAGGCTGCGTACATGCACTGCATGTTGGCCCCATCCTATCAATGAGCTTAAATTCAATCATACACATACATACATGAGGAACGAACAATGGGATACAAAACAATCTCTCTGTCCGAGGAAGCCTATTCGGTACTAAAGAAAGCAAAACGCGAAAATGAGAGCTTTAGTCAGGTTGTGATTCGATTGACAAATAGACAATCATTGAGTGATTTTGTCGGGTGTATCTCAGAGAAGTCAGCTCTTAAACTCTCAGATGCATTAGAATCTTTCAGGAAGGAGAGAGCTGAAGTATGGGCACAAAGCATGGAAGAACTAGTGAGTTGATTTGGCGATGATTGCAGACTCAAGCTTCATCATTGACCTTATGAGAAAGAAAATAGAAGCTCTGGCAAAGCTAGAAGAGATATCTCGGAATGGAGTGGCTCAGTACATCACTACTCCATCAGTTATGGAGATTGCAGTAGGCATTTCGCTGGCAGACTTACCAGAGAAAGAACGTGATCGCGTCGATAAGATTCTGGGATCCTTTCAAGTTCTTCCTCTGAATGCTATTGCAGCATGGCGTGCAGGTCTTGAACTCGGTCGTTTACAAAGAAAGGGTATAATGGTGGACCCTATTGATGCTCAAATTGCAGGAATAGCTCTTCAACATAATGAACCTGTTGTGACACGAAATACAAAACATTTCTCACGTTTCAAAGATCTTCAAGTTGAATCCTACTAGAGTCTAATAGGGTTGGGTCCAATCTTCCGAATCTCTTCTGCAAACTTGTTGATATCAGAGGCGAACTTGTCGCCCTCTGCAGCTGATACGAAGACCATCTTCACCCTGTCCTCGTTCATGCCCATCTGTTCAATGAGCTTGCGTGCAAACCTCACCCTTCTCTCTGCTCCGAGGTTGCCCGTCTTATACGCGCAGTCTCCCGGGTGGCATCCTACGATCAGTACTCCGTCTGCCCCTTCTTGCAAGGCCTTCAGTATGAAATTGATGTCCAGTCTCGCAGTACACGGCATTCGGATTATCCTCGCGCTCACATCGTACTGCAATTTCATGGTTCCCGCGAGGTCGGAGGCTGCGTACATGCACTGCATGCAGCCGAAAATTATGACGTTCATGTCCTTTGGGGGCATTAGATTAGCATCACCTTGAAGTGTGTAACCTCGTGAAACGTTGACCTACATATAATCTTTCATGTGGAGAGATGTCTTTGGGTGCATGCACCGACCTGTTTCAAGTATTTGTAGAAGGTGAGTGAACCTTCTCGGTACCTTTCAACTCCCGTGTTCCACCATTCTCACGACACTCGTCACCGATTAGATTCAAGACCGCTCCTGAGTCATGTACGTGATCTTTATCCGAAACAAGTTCGGAAGTGGCTTCTGTTCGATGCACAGCCCTCGATATCTGGATCTCTATTTAGACGTGGCATGGAGTGTTTCAAGAGCCTTATTGGCCCATTGAATCTGAGCGCGTGTGACATATTGTCCATAATGTAGGGTGAGTAGGAAGAAAGCGTGGTCTTCGTTCTCATGGAGAGTATTATGTAACGACCTCTCAATAGCATCATATCGTTCTATGGCTGCCTCATTGCGTTGTTTGAACTCCTCAACATTCTTGATACTATACTCGATTCCAACCTTCGCTCCAAAAGTTAGTTTGAGCAGAATATCCAGTTTGAGTATCTCCGTGTCAGCTGGTTCTATCAGCCACTTCCGTAGCTCTCCGACCCCTTCTGGTGTTATAGAATATATCTTACGAATACGTTCTCCTTCCTCCACTTCAGCAGTCTTCGAAACAAGACCCTGCTTTTCTAGGGTCCGAAGAGTTGGGTAGATCTGACCGTAACTGAGATCCGTCCAGAAGTTGCCTATCATTCTCTCAGCAATCTGGCGTAAGTCATAACCAGTTAGTGAGTCGTGACTCAATAGCCCGAGAATGATGAACTTAGCCTTGTTCTCTCTTACCAACGTATCCACCGCACACACTCCTGTACAGCATCCTTAATAATATATCTATACGATATATATCATTTAGATATATTTATTAACTGATGTAACTGGCTCACATATGGCGATACAGATGAAAATCCTAGTAGCATACTATTCCCGAACTGGGACCACCAAAGCGGTTGGCGAATATCTTGCAAAAGAGCTTGGGGCTGACATTGATGAAATTGTTGACCTGAAGGAGCGGTTAGGACCCGTAAATTACATACGTGCAGCGAGAGATGCCAAGGGCTTGAACGCAACTGAGATTCGGTGTGAAAAGAACCCTGTTGATTATGATGTTATAGTAATCGGAACTCCCATATGGCGGAACAGTCTTCCTCCAGCTCCTCACACCTATCTATCCTCTCACAGTCTAAAGGGCAAGAAGGTTGCATTCTTCATTACATCCGCGAGTGAGGATAGAGAATTCGTCTTCAAGCAGATGAAACAAAGAGCTGCTGATTCTGAAATCATCGGGACTTGCGGAATCCTTCAGAAGGTTGTGAAAAATGGAAACATTAGTGATCAACTCGCAGGTATCATTAAAACACTGAAGGCTGAATCTGTTTCTAATTCTCAAGTTCATTTGGTCGAGTAGATCCTTTTTTCAATAATCGTAGTCAGCTGTCAGAATGGCCGCACCTATTGCGGTCATTGCAAATGCAACACAAAATCTCAATTTCTTACGGAATCCTTCTTCCAAGATTTGGCGAACCTGCATATCAAAAGATGTATAGATTCGATTTGATTACTAAGAATGAGTCAGCAGAATGTTGCTTGACATCCGGAAATCTTGATGAGGACTTTCTACAAAAACTGTAATCTCAAAATGAAATTGTAGAGTGGGTGTAAAATGACAGAAAAACACAACAAATTCGATGTGGGAGTAATTGGTGGCGGTCCCGCGGGACTCTCTGCTGGGATAATCTCGGCATATAAGGGCCTTAAGACGGGCATATTCGAGGGTGGAACATGGGGTGGGCTCTTGTCCACTATTTATCCCTACAAACACATCTTTAACTATCCCGGTGTTCCGAACATTCTAGCCTCGCACCTTGTTGCCGCGTGGGTACGGCAGAGTGCAGATTTAAAGGCATATCTCATTCCAGAGCGGGTCACAGGTCTATCCAAGGATAAGGTCATCACGACAGTCGAGAATGAATACACCGCAAAGGTGTTGATTATTGCCACAGGTATGCGACCAAGTCTATTAGGAATTCCTGGAGAGCAGGAATTTTCCCAGAAAGATCGTGGAGTATATCCTTACGTTACTGAACCAGCTTTCTTCCGTGATAAGAGAGTACTGATTGTAGGAGGCGGAGATACTGCTCTTGATGCAGTGATCGATGCACATTCAGTTACCAATCATATATGGCTCGCACATAGAAAAGATACGTTTCGAGCTGCTGAAACGACAGTAAAGAAGGTACATCATGAAAATATGGCCACCATCATTTACAATACAGAACTGATTGAACTTGGTGGTGGAGCAGAAGTATCATGGGCTCGACTGAGAAACAACGAAACAGGCGATGCGCAAAAAATCGAAGTTGATCGGGTTATCATTGCAGTGGGTCTGGTTCCAAACACAGAAATGTTCACGAATCTTGGACTGAATATGAATGGGAAGTTCATTAGTACAGACGACCAGATGCGAACCAATGTTGAGGGAATTTTTGCCGCTGGAGATATTGTGTCGGTCTATCAGCTTGCAACGATAGCAGCAGCACAAGGTGCACTAGCAGCGCACAATGCATACAAGTACATTAGAAGACCCTATTGGGCATAGACTCCATGAAAATGGGACGACAATCACAGAGATTCTCCAAAAACAATGACGTTCATGTCCTTAGGAGGCATAGTGAATCAGCCATCCATCGAAGAGTAGTACCCGACGAATCTTAGCCACCATATAATCTTTCTTCAATATGCTAATGGGATGGCTCCGGCTGCATGCACCAATCTGTTTCAAGTCTCAGTAGAGGGTGAGTGAACCTTCTTCACAACCTTCAACTCCCGTGTTCCACCATCCTCACGACACTTGTCACCGATTAGATTCAAGGCCGCTCCTGATTCACGTGCGCGAGCTTTATCCAACATTACTCCGGAACGTAGCTTAGCTTCTTTTCAATTGGTTGAGCTCTAAACTATCAAGGTCGCAAATAACATCATCAGGTCTTGCGAGTTTGCCGTTGATATAACAATCACCCACATCATTCAGATTCAGACCCAATCGATGTAAGCAATCCTGAAAACTCTCGCCATCAACGAATTCATGTACCATTATTCTGGTAGCATCGGGAATCTTCTCCTCGACTTTGTTCTTGAGTTGTCCGTAGAGATAGATTTCAATCATATTTTGGATTGGTCTTGGAATCAGATAAGTAATTACATAACTATGAAAACAACTTGCAGACACAAAAATATGATATAGTTCAATCATGTCATGAGACTCGTTTCTGGTCACAATTAGAACTACTACCAAGTTCATACAAAGACAGTGCAACCGCGCTGTTCAAGATGTTGTACCAACTCAGGTTGGAATGATAGTTTATTCCATCTCAAATCCAATTTGTTGGCTTACTGTGTTCATGATATGTTGCTCAAACTATAGAATGCCCAGGCGGAGTAGTGAAGATATCTTAGTCATAGATATCATATGCATATGACTACACTCAGGACATATTACTAGAAAAGACATTCTGGACTACAGCTACAAAGTCCTCAAGTGCTTCTATTGACTCCAAAAGAGGGCCATCAAGATTGGTATCTGGAGTTCCACTCCCCCTCTTTAGTATGATATGTCCTTTCTCTGTCTGGAACGTGCACACATAGATCCACGTCCCATTGGTATAGAGGACCTCAATCGCAAATCCAACATGCGGATATGACTCTAAGTTGTCGAATGAAACGTCCTCGGAAGGATGAGTATCATCTAGTCCATTGATTAGTGCATTTTCTATCGCAGTCACATTGCCAGATGAAATATTAAAGGTCCGTTCGTATGCCTCAGGATTCTCCCACCCTTCCGAATCGTCTAGAAATGTAGCTGAAACCAGCCAATTTCCGAAACTATCACGACTAATATACGCCTCCATCAGCTCAGGATAGACAATGTCGGAGCTATTCCCCATTATTCTAATCGAATCGATACCAGACCTACCAGAATAAGTATCTGAAGAATTGATGATATACAGGAATGCTGCAGATGAAACACCTAGCGTGATAATCATAGCCAATAAGATTGCTTTAGAGCCTTGAACATTCACATTCATCCCCTCAACTCATTATATCTTGACTACATCTACATGAGTTTTGTGTTATCAGTAATTAGAACACTTTTCTAAGGAAAGATACCGCAGGAACCCAACCCGTGCCAAAGAATCATTACTCGATTTCTTGCTTGACCCATTTCCCACAATTAGAGCATCGTAAATTGA
>JARGGA010000292.1 GCA_029210805.1 Candidatus Thorarchaeota archaeon | reverse complement strand
ATCAGTGCTGATAGAAGAACCGGATCTGCAACAGCAGGGTATTCTATTGGCGCGTACTGTTTAGATGTCCCATCGTCTCTAACGGAACCGGAAAAAATTACGATATCTCCCGCCCCTAGAGAGGGATTAATCGCACCCGCAGTTCCTACTCGTACAAATGTATGACATCCGACTCTAATCAACTCTTCAATAGCTATCGCTGCTGAAGGGCATCCTATACCTGTAGAACATACCGCTACAGGGACTCCTTTGTATGTTCCCTTGAAACTCCAGTACTCTCGTTTCTTGGCAATTTCCTGAGGATTGTCAAAGAAATGCTCCGCAATCAGACGTGAGCGATCGGGGTCCCCTGGAAGGAGAACAAGGGGAGGTATTTCACCAGTTGCAATATCGATGTGGTACTCTCTATCTGATTCCAGCATAATATGTTCAACCTAGTGTGCGCAGACGAATGTGCTAAAAACGCTTTCGAAGAAAAATGATGTTTACTCCGACATGCTTAAAAGACTCCGAAAGTCCGCCCACGTGAGTGGTGCCCATGAGCGAAGTCACAGATTTAGAACGTAGCATCCTATCTGTTATCATACGAGATAGCCATAGAGCTTCAGCTATTACGAAAATACTGCTGGGTCGCCATATTAAATGTGATCAAAACGAAGTAGTACAGACGCTGAACTCTCTCGAGAAGAGAAATCTCGTTGAACGTTTCACAGCCAAATCTTGGATTGCCAAGGGCAAAGCTGAGGACTACGTTAAGTAACCGATTAATCAATTTGATGCAAACTAATATCGAATCCTTAGAGGATTTTTACTAGTTTGTCAACAACATTGAATGTTAATTCAGGGTTTTTCACAGAGAAAACATGCGTTCTGATTGTATTGGTTGCTACAATCCTTCCTTCAATCTTCCCCACTAGATTCTCAAGCAATTCCTCTCCCAGATCTACCAAAGGTAGTACATGAACAACTGCTAAGCCAACATCCGCGGCACCCTGTTTTCTCAATCGATCTGCCGCTTTCAGTAGAGTGCTACCGCTCTTAGTTAAGTCATCAATTACTATGATATTCTTGCCAGTGACTTCCAAGTCGCCATGCAATTCTATACTATAGGAGTTGGTTCTGCTTTTTCCAAAACCTGCACAGTCGAATCGCTCTTGTCCTCCCTCATCTGGGGTTACTATCAGGTAATCTTCGAATTCGAATTGACGAGCCGCAAAATCAACAAGGTCATGCATGAGATCGACTGTTTGCATCTTGCCTGCATCGATTAGCTCCTTCATCCATTCAATACTATCAGGTGCATGTGGATTCAGCACCCAGATCTTGTCACATTGTTCAGCAATCTGACGCATAGCCCAACGAGCTGTGACTGCCTCACCAGTTTTGAATGCCTTGTCCTGAAGCGCGTAAGGTTGGAAGGTCAATACTACTTCGATTCTTTCTGCA
The DNA here is from genome assembly GCA_029210805.1 of Candidatus Thorarchaeota archaeon. Classification (GTDB taxonomy): domain Archaea; phylum Asgardarchaeota; class Thorarchaeia; order Thorarchaeales; family Thorarchaeaceae; genus MP5-2226. The sequence goes on along the minus strand of JARGGA010000292.1, from coordinate 3,118 downwards.
CGATCAACGGAAGTTGTAAAGTATGTCTTGTGCTTAGTTTCTACCACACTCACAGGGTTGTTAAGAAGATCAAGCATCAAGAGGAGCTCAACGAGTCGATCTGCAGTAGAATAGGTTTCCGTTTCATCTGGTCCAGACCCTGTACAGCTTTGAACAACAACCACCTTGCGTCCGCTCAATCTGGATATTCGTGGAATCCTAACATAGAGGTCTCCATTGGGAAACATCCGTTTGCTGTCATAATTAGTTGCTGACCTATATACACTGAAACCATGTTCTTTGAATCTCAATCCAAGGTGTTCAGCGCCACTGGCAAGAATGACATCGTAGTCTTTCATTGTTGACCGCCAAGAGTTGGCCTTCAATTTATCCTTAAGTCACTTTCCCCCTAGTCTATATCCGGATGCTGTTGACCAACATATCTACTGCTGTCTCTCCTGTCATAGCCGGTTCCTGCTCTACTGCTAAGAGGTACAAACATGATCTGGACTATTGGCATTCCAGGATAGAGCATCACCGGGCTCAAATTTTCACAGAATATCTCCAATGTTAAGCGACCTGGCTTATCTACACCTGTTCCCGGATTCACCAGTCCAGCTGCGTGAACAATGATTCCCAATCGTGCAATGCTAGACCTTCCTTCAAGAAGACCGGCATATCCTTCTGAAACAGATATGCTCTCAATAGTCTGTCCTAGGATGAATTGACCCGGCAATATCATAAACGGGTCTTTCCCAGTATTAACGAGTTTGGTTTCCTCATCTAATGGTCTGTCCGCATGGATATCAACTGGTGGTCCTGGATGATAAACTCGGAATGCACTGTCGAGATGCAAATCAACACTACATGGACCAACTGATATTACATCAAATGGATCAATCATTATTTCGCCCTTTTCAATCGCAGTCTTGATATCCTTATCAGAAAGCATCATAGATATCCAACCTATATCCGCACCTTTCGGACAGTCACAGTAGTATGAGTGGCTTTTAATCTGTCGGCGTATTGAACAAGACTAAATTGAACGATAGAATAATCTTTAATGATGCAATAACATTGAGTGTTTGCCACCACGGGTAAAGTGCACCATTTGAGCACAACGGCTAGAGACTTGCTTCAGAAGATTGCACATGATACGGGAATTCCCTATCGCGAAGTAGCGAAGCGAATAAACAAAGCCATGGCAGATGGTGAAGGATTTATTCAATCTGTCCAGCGTTTAGCCATTGAGAATGGGCTCAAAGAGAATGATTATTCATTAAATCCGGTACAGATTGCTAACGAGATTAGCAAGATTCTGAAGGAGGATTACTCTCAAACTCTCATGATATCTGCCGTACTGGGACAGCTTGTTGAGTCTCAGGGCGAAGATCGGCTTCCGCCACCTGCGTTCTTTGTATTCCTCGAAATTCTGTCCGATGTGACAGATACTCCCCGAAGAGTTGGTGACAATCCTCCCAACAATGTAGATGAGTCCACAACACGAATAATTGAGCTCACAACGACCTTGGTGTCTCTTATCTGTGAATGGAATGAAACAGGTGTTGTTGGGGTTTCAAAAGATTGCCCTCCAAGGGCCCGAGATATTGCTCGTTCTGTGTTTCGGAAAACAAAGCTTTTGCAATCTGGCTTATGGTGTTGCGTTTCATGTGGCCGAATTGTTGAAGCTAAACACACGAGAGCCTTACTCTGTTCAGAATGCGATTCCAACCTATCAGATGATACAACATTCGGATTGAGTGAACGAGAACGAACTCGAAGCGGATACGGTAGAAGTTCACTTGGCGATGAATTAGAATAACTGAGAATCCTTTGGTTTTCATTCACGACTTGATGTCAAGTCCATTCTCTAAGAGACCTATGGCATGATCGATTTGCTCTGAGAATACTGTTGTATCATCAATTTGCAATACTATTTCACCCATACCAGTATCTTCGAGAAATAGAATTACAGGATCAAGTCCTGCTGTGGGTCCAACACTGATAAGAGGTGCAGATAGGCCATCGTAGAAATCGCTTCTGCCGACTTGCACATCCATCCTATTCAGTAGTCTCTGGCCTTTTCTACTAGTGACTTGTCCAACTGTTGGTCCATCATGTGTTTGTAAAACAGTTACAAACCGAGTAGGAACGTTCCCTCTAAGATAAAACAGCAAATCAGTGACCCATTCATATTCTCTGATGAGCACATCTCCAAAGATAATCATCAGATCCCCCGAAACCATTCCTTGTACAGGAATGACAGGAGGCTTGAACTCAACAGGATACTTATTCCAAGTGGAGAAATTTGGCGAGTTGAAAATCAAAATTGTTTCAAACGTACCCTCTTCGTACAACTTCCGACATACGGCTTGACCTAGAGGATTTAATCCAAGAAGAACAGAGTATGTTTCTGAAATTTTTCTTTTCTTGTAAACTTCAAGTATTGGAGATATCCATTCTTGTTCAAAGAAAGACATTGCTTCTAGCCCTCATGGGATTGGGTTATTTTCATCATCTTATAATTTACTATTACTCTAATAACTCATTGATTAAGGTAGCTACATCTTATTTTCCGAATTTAGATGCATGGAAACTCATTTTTCATCATTCTATCCGTACCGATGATTTTATTTGGAGGCCACACAGGGGCGGACTCGCGAATCACTAGTGCTTAGTGAGGTTATTTCATTGGATAGCTACATCGAAAGTGTCTACAACAATTTGGTGGCTAAAGAACCTGAGCAAAAGGTTTTCCACCAAGCAGCGTTGGAGGTACTCGAAACCCTTGAGCCTGCTATCAAAAAGTTTCCAATATATAAGGAAAAAGCAATCCTAGAGCGAATCACTGAACCTGAGCGTATTATAATGTTCAGAGTTCCTTGGGTCGATAAGGATGGCAAGATACAGGTTAACAAAGGCTTTCGTGTCCAATTCAACTCCGCTATTGGCCCATATAAGGGCGGTCTGAGGTTCCATTCAACCGTGAACCTTGGAGTATTGAAGTTCCTTGGCTTTGAACAGATTTTCAAGAACAGTCTTACTGGTCTGCCTATGGGTGGAGGTAAGGGAGGATCTGACTTTGACCCCAAGGGTAAGACAGATGATGAAGTTCGTAACTTCTGTTACAGCTTCATGC
>JARGGA010000291.1 GCA_029210805.1 Candidatus Thorarchaeota archaeon | reverse complement strand
GCGGGATGTCACCAACTCCACTGTTTAAATCACTACAAATTGCTTTTGCAGAGAATCCTTCAATGAGAGATAAAACGGACATTCTTCTAATGGGAAAAATGAACAAGCCTGAGATTATTGCTAGTGCCTCCAAACATGGAGTCAATGATGTTGTTCAAGTGCTTGGAGCTCACCCCCATGAGGATGCTGTTAGACTAATGCAAAGCTGTCATATTCTCCTATTATTTACAGGGATGGTCTATAAATCCGCTTCAGGAAAAATATTCGAATATGCTGCTTCAGGAAGACCCGTCTTGAGTTTTGGAATACAGCAATTCACACGAAATTTCATAGAAGAAAATAAATTCGGATATTCTGTGAATGGCAATAATCCACGAGAAGGTGCAGAACAACTTAAGTCGCTCTTCAAAATCTGGAGTGAAGGCGGTAATATACTTGGTTCCTTACCTGAGCAGTATGAAAAATACAGTAGACCGAAATTAACACAAAAACTTGCAAGGCTCCTTGATGAAGTAACAAAATAATGATTATTGAATCAAATAATGTCGGATGATTGCTATGTCGTACAAAGATTACTATGAAGCAATAGAGGAGGGCAATCTTGAAGAAGATGCAGAATTTTCTCAGGATTCTATTTCAAGTAATGCTTGGAGAATTCGAACTCAACGAACTGTTAGCATGATGGCAAAATTGCTTGCTGTCTTGAAGCGTGATGCATTAATAGTAGATGTTGGCTGCGCTGGCGGTTGGTTAAACACCGGTCTAATCGAAAAAGGTTGTAATCATAGGTATGTGGGTTGTGATATTTCTCTAAGCTATTTGTCTCTTTGGAAGGATAATCGTAATAGTACTCGAGTTCTCTGTGATGCCTCTTCTTTACCATTTAGAAATGGTGCGACTGACATTGTGGTGTCACTAGAAACAATAGAACATCTTCCCAATCCAGAACCTGCAAGCGACGAACTTCTTCGTGTCTGTAAATATTTCGCAATGGTTTCTGTTCCTCTTGAGGGTATCAGTCTTTTTGGTTTAGATTCAAAGCGATATGACCATAATGCGATTAAAAAAGAGCGACTAATGAGAGAATTCATTGATAGAGTTGGATGGGCAAATGGATTGAAGCAAATAACCAAAAAAACAGGCTCAGCTCATATCAATTTCTTCACAAGAAACAAACTGCTGAAGCTTTTTGAAAAGGAGGAATTCTCTCCCCTATTAGTGATTGGCGCATTATTCATGATTCCATTCATAAAACCTATTTTGAATGTCATGCCTCTGAGAAGTTTCTATAATTTCTTGGAACGTATACTCCTTTGCAGGATTCCAATTTTCACTTCTTTCATCAGATTTCTGCCTTTCGGAAGAATTGGCAATCTATATGGTATTCTTCAATTGAAACGCATAAAGAGGAAAAATGCGAAAGTAACATAAGGACATCAATCTCAATGCAGCTTAAAATTCAATAGACTTCTATTTTCAAATGCACTTGCATGAGGTTTCTATATGGGATTAGAGCAGTCAAAGATTCTTGTTACTGGAGCAGCGGGATTTATTGGGAGTCATCTTACTGATGCTCTGATAAAATCAGGAGCTGAAGTTCGTGCTTTTGTTCGATATACTTCTAGTGGAACTATGGGGAATTTAAAATATATTGATACAGACGTAGAAAATCTTGAGATTGTGATGGGTGACTTGAAAGATCCCTACGCATGCAAAAACGCGATGATAGACGTAGACTATGTATTCCACTTAGCATCTGTGATTTCCATACCATATTCCTACATCCACCCCCGAGAATATTTCGATTCCAACGTGAACTTCATCTTGAACATTCTCCAAGCTGCGATGGATATGGATTTGAAAGGCATTATTCATACTTCTACGAGTGAAGTTTATGGTACTGCTGAACATGTACCTATTCCTGAGAATCATCCTCTAAAAGCACAATCTCCATACTCGGCAAGCAAGATTGCAGCTGATAAGATTGCTGAGAGTTTCTATCGTTCTTTTGATTTGCCTATTATAACAGTTCGTCCTTTCAACACATATGGTCCAAGGCAATCAATACGTGCAGTCATTCCTACAATAATTACTCAAGCACTTAGTCAAAAGACAATTTTGATTGGTGATACGCGACCTACAAGAGACTTCCTTTATGTGACAGATACAGTGAAAGGCTTTGTTGAAATCGCTAGTAATTATGACAAACTCCTTGGGATGACAGTTAATCTTGGTACAGGTGTGGAGATTTCTATTCAAGACTTGATTGAAAATATAGTCGAACTTACAGAGAGCTCTGCAAAAGTCGTATTTGATGCCGCCAGAATTAGACCATCGAAAAGCGAAGTTAACCGCCTTTGTGCTGATGTTTCTCTCATCAAGAAACTTATTGGTTGGAAACCAGATTTTAATTTCCAAGATGGTCTAAAAGAAACCATACAGTGGTATCGAAATTATCTTTCATTCTATAAACCATCCGAGGGATATATGTAGGGAGTATACATGATCGCAGCAATTCTTTGTGGTGGAGAGGGCACGCGCCTCCGTCCACTAACATATGCCGTCCCAAAACCGTTGCTTCCTCTTGGGTCAAAGCCCATTCTAGAGGTTACTATCTCGAGAATGAAAGAACAGGGCTTCAATACATTCTACTTGATGGTAAACTATAAAGCTGATATGATATCCAGCTACTTCGGTACAGGATTGAATTTCGGTGTGGATATAAGATACATCCAAGAGAAGACAAAACGTGGTACTGCTGGTCCGTTGGCAGATCTTTGTGATCTGGTCGATCAACCCTTTGTAGCTATGAACGCAGATCTTCTAACAAATATTGATTTTGTCAATATGATGAAGTTTCACAAAAAACAGGATTCTGATCTAACAGTTGCATTAAAACGATTCGACCGAAAAGTTGCCTTCGGAGTAGTCGAGGTTGATTCTGATTCCATTGTAAAAAGCCTTCAAGAGAAACCTACAGTTAGCTTCCTCATCAATTCCGGAATATATATTGTGAATCCTGAGATTCTTCATTCTATTCCAAAAGACACCCTGTACAACATGACTGACTTAATCAATGATTCAGTAAAAGCCGGAAAATCCGTTCAGGGATATCAGTTCACCGAACCATGGCGGGATATTGGAAGATTGGATGACTATATGAAGGTCATTAGCGATATTGAAAATGGCTTAGAAAGCGATACTGATGGTGTGTTCATTTGACTGACAATACTGATCGAATTATGGTATCTGATTTGAGTTATGATGACCAAGAAATTGAGGCAGTGCTCGAAGTTCTAAAATCAGAGTGGCTGACAATGGGCCCCAAAACAATCAAGTTCGAAGAAATGCTATCCAGCTTCATAGGATCGAAACATGTAGTGGCGACAAGTAATGGAACTGCATCATTACATCTGAGTCTTCTTTCACTTGGGATAGGTCCAGGAGATGAAGTTATTGTAACTCCTCTCTCTTTTGTGGCATCCGCAAATTCAATCCTTTATACTGGGGCAAAACCCGTGTTTGTAGATGTAGACCCCAATACATTCAATATCGATCCCACGCTCATTGAATCTTCAATTTCAGATAGAACCAAAGCAATTTTGCCTGTTCACTTAGCAGGCTTGCCTGCTGAAATGGATGAGATTAACCGGATTGCAAAAGATAATGAAATCCGTGTAATCGATGATGCAGCTCATGCCATAGGTGCCAAATACAAGAATCAGTCAATAGGTACTCTCGCCGACGCTACTGGATATAGTTTCTTTTCTAACAAAAATCTCTCTGTTGGAGAGGGCGGCGCCATTTCGACAAATAACTCAGAAACCGCGGCAAAGCTGAGATTGCTTCGATCTCATGGTCTTACAAAATCCACATGGTCCAGACATCATGATAAAGAAGAGGAGTCAAAAGATCAGCTTTATGATATGATCGAGCTTGGCTATAATTATCGAATAACTGAGATTAATGCTGCTCTAGGTATTGTCCAACTCGCAAAACTAGCTAATTTTAATGAGCAAAGAAAAGCAATATACGAACTATATAAGGATCTTCTCTCTAACCTGAATGTTGCTCTTCAAGAGATTCCCCAATACGTACATCATAGCCATCATGTTCTTCCTGTCTTGGTTCAAAAAGGAACAAGAAGCAAAGTAAGACAAAGCATGGAGAATGCTGGAATTGGAACTAGCATTCATTATACGCCAATTCACAAATTTACATACTACCAAGAACATGGATATTCAGATGTATATTGTCCCTTTGCTGAAGATATTGGTAATCGTGTTGTTACTCTACCTTTGCATCAAAAGCTTACCGAGAAGGATGTTCATTACATTGTATCCAAATTAAAATCAATTCTAGCAGAGTGATTTCGTGTAATCATCTGTCTGATGGTTTATGAAGCATCTTCTCTTTGCCAAGCTTCTTCGATTGTGTTCCCAATCGTACGACTAATTCGAGAATCGGTTTTGAAATCCACCACGCAGGTGGTACCTTCTTTAGGACTTTCTTCATATTCTCGATATCTGCTACAGATGACAATCCTGTTGCTATAGATATGCCAATGAAAAG
>JARGGA010000007.1 GCA_029210805.1 Candidatus Thorarchaeota archaeon | reverse complement strand
AAGTGGAGCTTCAAGTTATTAGGAAAGATGGATCTTGGATAAAAGGAGAGGAAATCCTCAACATCTTCGATAAACTTGTCTCGAATGCAAAAACTTTGCTCGACAAGAGAATCCGAAATTCTCAGGTGGGTTCGGTCCGAGAAAAGTATCACCATTCTACTCAGACAGAAGAAGGAGAGAGAGGGTCAAGGGTTGTAGCAACATATAAAGATCCTAAGGGAGAACTAAAGGATTTCACCCTTGTGGGACACGATCCGAATGTTACAAGCTTGACATGGATTCTCGAAATCGCGACACCACCTTGTACTACCCTTGAGGAATTGGCTTGGTGGGTACAAACATTGATTGCTATTTCATATGATTCACTGCCCAAAGATGCTAATGTTACATTAATAGCAACTGGACTTAATCCAGCTCGAGAGTATCTGAAAAATCTCTCATTTGGAGAGCATCATCACTTTCTTGGACCAGAAGTTTCTGACAAGGTCAAGATAGGAGTCTTCAACCTGGTTAGAAATTTCATGCCACATATAATTGCGTTAACAGTGAATTCTCCTTTTGAAAATAAAAAAGCGACTAATGATGTCTGGGTCGATGAACAAGGAAGAACGAGAGCTCCAAAATGTGTAAGATCAATTAGGCTTGTAAAAAACACGACCCAACTTGGGCCCACAAACGAATTTGAATTCATACCTTATCTGAAAAAAATAGATGTAGATGGCTTTGCCAGACATGTAAATCGAAGCTATGCCCGAATGGTCGACATGTACCCATACACAAGACTCAACACAATTGAGTTGAGAGTGTCAGATACACAATTATCTGTACCTAGAAGGATTAGCGTCGCACTGCTCCTTCAAACTATTGCTCTAAAGGCAAAGAAAATGGTTGAAACGGGGCAAAAAATTCCAGATGTTGGAGCTGCATCATTAGCCTCTAATCGAGAAGCAGCGGTTGAAGCAGGGTTGTGGGGTCCATTCAAACCTGCGGTTGGTGATCCGACGTCTGAGTTCATCCAAGCATACAATCATCAAATTACGGAAGATCCCAGTAAAAAGAAACGGAATCGATTCCTGGGAGACGCTGTTGCTTCAATGTTGTACATTCTTCGTGATGAGCTGGAAGAACTTGATGTGATAGATAATCCGTTCATGCAACCAACCTTTGTATCAATATTTGGAAGCGAGTTTGTTAGTCCAAAAACAACTGGAGCTGATTTCCAGCTTGATGTCTATGCAAAATCAGAACTTAATCTGGTTGTGCTACTAAGAAAACTATCCGAGATAACACGAGAATGCTGCACAAATTGGTTGTATGACCCTCTTGAAGGTGCACCACAGATGCCAATCTGGCTGTGTTGGTGGAAAGGAATTGAACCAGAGATTATCACTGACAAGGAACGAGTATTCGCAGGTCAAAAGGCGCATTTCTCGATATCTTTGAAAAATGCGCTTCCACGAGATGTTGAGGACGTAACACTTGCTTACACCATTGAGGATTCTGAAAGACATATTATTGAAAAGAACATCATTCCAATCCCCCGAATTGAGGCAGGGGAAATCCACATACGGCATTTTGAATTTGATACACAGAAAGGGGTTCCTGCATACAACATTCTAGCATCGATAGGAATAACCGGACGCGAAATCAAGCTATCAAGTACAATTCAAACTTTTTGGACAAAGGCCAACATAAGACCTGCAACTACAACTATTTTTGCGGATGGATCAACCCAGATTCCATTTTCAGGGGATATTGAAACAAGCTATCCTGAAAGTGCTTTTCTTGCGGCCAAAGTAAGTGTCGTGTCACCTAGTCGGGAAAAGATACTCGCAGAGGTAGAACAGCCTCTTTCTGTTGATGCGGGAGGACAAATAGCATTCAAGAATACTGACTTTCCACCACTTGTTGTTCCAGATGATTTCTCCGAGGGTGTGGAACGCTGTTCTTTGAAAATCAGCTTAACTGATTCAGATGGGGATGAAGTCATGGTTTCAACATCTCGACCATTCTACATCGGATTTGTTAGAAAGGGACCAAAGCTGAAACTAGTTGCAGATTTGAAGGATACATATAGACCGGGTCAAACGATCACAGGAGAACTCGAATTAAAAACGCGGGGCCAAGCACTTCCAAAAGATGCAGAAGTGTCGCTATTCTTTCAAGCGGATTCTGCTAGACGTCATTCAATTACTACAATTCCAGTTAAGGACCTTGTTGAAAAATCTGCAAGCTTCGAATGGAAGGTCCCCCCTATCCCATCAGAAAACACTGCAGAAAGAACGGGACTACTCAAGGCAGTGCTAACAAGTGGAACTGAAACAATTAGTAGCACTCAGACAGGCAGATTCATTCTAGAACATGTTGGAATTAAGATCAGTATTGATTCGCTCAGGGTTCCGAAGAATTCAGAGATTGGAGAAAAGATTTCTGGTTGGCTTCGAATTCGGAGGAATACCGAAGAAGGGGAACAAGCCAGTTTGGAAATAGTCTTCATTTATCCCGATGGCACGGAATACCCGGCATTCAGTCAACCAATAAAGCAAAGTAGAAACCTCTCGATAGCTTTCGGACCGGTTGAGATTCCCGACCACAAAATCGAGAGTACTACAGAAACAAAGAGAAAAACAAAACCCAAGACCACTGCAAAAGCTAAAACAAAGAAGAAAGCAGTTCCCAAGACCAAACCAGATAGCGTACAGGTGGAAGCTAGGATTAGCTATGGGGGCGAAGTTATCGATAAAAGAGTTGAAACAATTCGCTTGGATGGTGTTGAAGAGCAGCATCTTGTTAGATTAACTTTTAGTGGCGTGCCAGGTTATGCGACACCGGATAAGACTCTGCACTCAACGTTACATGTTGCCAACTTATCAAGTGATGATATGCCCTGCATGCTTGTTACAGAGATTGAAACCGTGAAGGGAGCCATTCCAATCTGGGAGAAAGAAGTCACTCTGAAAGGGAAAGAAACAGGGATCTATGCAGTCAGCGTGGATATACCATTAACTGCAGAGATGAGTACAGCATATCTTACAGCAAAGGCAACAACAACTGGGGGTTCGACTCGAAGTTCAAAACGCTTCAAAATCAAGGCAGTAGAGGAACCACACTTTCATTTCAGATTCATGATTAAGGATTCCGAAGGAGTGGAGGTTCCAGGTCTTGTACCTAGAGTAACTCCAATTAAACTAATCCTGACAGGTACGGCTACAACTGCAGCATTGGATGACGTGAAGTTCCTTTTGCGGGTTATGTCTAGACGCAAGGTTGTCAAATTGTTTGAGATTAAAATCGCATCGATGAAAAGAAAAGATGATGGTGAGTTAGAGATGGAAATCCCATGGACAACGCCGCCAGTGGATGTTGTTTCTGGTTACTATCTTGAGGCTCTTGTTGAACAAGGTGGGCTGATTCTTCCGGACCGCGCCGTAGAGCAGAATCGGAAACAATTTACAGTATATTGATTATTATACGTACATAGATTATTATCTGCTTGTATAACACTCCGTTTTCCTTTAGTGAACGTCTAAAACGCGCTTTTTTGCCTTAAAAGTATCAAAATAGGCGATGGATAGTTCGGCGATATATGCAGTCAATAGCAAAGGTATAATAGGGCCGCCCCGAGACGACGGTATTAATCGGAGCCACCGACCAACTCCTGATTTACAGTCATAGAATACTCAGCGAAACGACATGGGTCAGCGAATTCAAAGAATCAGATGTACTCAAGGAAGTGGTAAGATGTTTGAGTTGTTATTTCACCCCGTCATTTCAGGCCTGTTAATAATGGCCTTCATTGGAGCTTTGGTATATAAGCTTCATTTTGTCGACGTATCTGGATTGATCAGTGCATTTGTTGTAGGTTTCACAGTGTGGTACACAGGTGGAGTAGCAGCGTTTGTTATTCTCCTCTTCTTCTTCGTCAGTTCCGGGGTGGCTACCAAATACAAGTACAAAGCTAAGGCCAAAGTTAACCTAGCACAGGAAGGTAAAGGAAAGCGCTCCTGGAGAAATGTCTTCGGTAGTGGTCTAATTCCAATGATATTCTCAATTGGAATCTACTTGGCTCAACCAGGTCTATTTACAACCGATCCTTTTTGGTCGTTTGCTATGTTTGGTGGATTCGTGGGAGCAGTTGCAACTACCTCTGCAGACACGCTAGCTAGCGAGATTGGAGTCTTCAGCAAGAGTAAACCTCGTTTGATTACTAACCTAAGAAGAAAGGTACCTCGTGGAACCATCGGGGCAGTATCCCTCTTAGGCGAACTTGTCGCAGTCTTTGCTGGAGTTGCCATTGGAGTGATTGCAATACTATTTGCGTTATTAGCCCCTGGCTGGGTTCCAGTCTCTAATTTCGACCAGTTAATTGTAATATTTCCACTTGCAGTTCTTACTGCATTTATGGGATGCAATCTTGACAGTCTGATAGGAGCAGTTTTGCAAAATCGATTTGTCTGTGAGATTTGCGGAGCTATCGTTGACAAAGAATTCCACTGTGATTATGAAACCAAATATGTTGGAGGATACAAGAGATTCACAAACATGCATGTGAACTTCGGTTCATCAGTCATGGGCTCATCATTGGGTATTATTCTCGGTGCGGGATTATTTGTGTGGATTCTTGGCGGGCTCTTCATCTGGATTCTTGCATCATCAAGCAACTAAGCATTAATTCATAATTTGGATTCTCCATCAATCCCTTGTAGGATAGAATTTTCAAAGGAGAGCCCATCGACTATTGCTTTCAGAAGGCCGACAGTAAACTGCTGAGGTATGTCCTGAGTTTCGATACTGCTTTCTTTTGTGATTGAGGGTGAAGAAGGTGTGACTATTGTGTACTCATGTTTTGATTGACGTACTACAATTATTGCGTTAGTGTATTTCCGTAGTGAGGGAATCATGTTCTTCTTCATCGTTTTCCTAAGATACGACAATCCCTGAAGTGAGAGAAGAAGAATATCGACGTTCTTTAGAATTGGCTCTAGTAGGTCCATACCCATTTCAAGAAAGGGTACTGAACATTGGTATACCACAGGGATATTGCTGCTTTTGGCAAATGCTGCAACAGTAGAAGCGACCTCTATGAAAACCTCGCCAATGTACACGACTTTTGTCTTCTCCAATTTGGACCAAGGTACTTGAGATGGCGAAGTTATCGAAAGGGCGGCATCAGAATCTACGCCGATCATTGAACGAAACCGTTTGTTATTGCCAAGCAAAACAGTTTCATTGGTATGCTTATTATCTTCAACAGAAATGCTACTGACATCCACATTTCTTTGAATCAAATCAGAAATAAGGTTCCATCCGTCTTGATCATTTCCAACTGAGGACACAAAAGCAACTCTAAGGCCCATGTTTGCAAGACGGGTTGCTACTTCTATTGTAGGTCCTCCTGGAAACCGAACAGGTGTTTCGCATCTAGCAGTTTCATCAACATTGGGAATTGTATCGCATTTGACAACCGTATAGAAAGATGATGCTCCAAATAGCAGGAAGTCTGGATCTTCATAGTCCTGAGACCCTTCTAGAAGAGACCTCGCACGAGCTTTTGCGAATATTTCAAAGAGAGGCGTACCTGATAGGTTCTGTTCGCGAAAGAGGGATACGATATGCGTTAGATAATCTTCAAACAGAAAGGACGTTAGTTCGCTAATATCGGATGGCAATCCCTCAAAGAACATCCTTGCTACACCCCATCCAGTTTTTGTTAATTCGTGGAAGACCACACGCTTACCACCTTGAATTTCGGAACCACTGGATACTAGACCATATTTCTGTAGAAACCCAATGTAGGCGAGGATGCTTTTGTTTGAATGGTTCAAATTCTGTACAAGATCCTTTTGGAAAACTCTTCCACGTTCATCAAAACTTGACAGCACAGATGACGATACTTTTGAGGCCAAGACTGATTTGATGAACTTCTGTTTTTCCCCAAGGTTCAATGGGAGGAACATGAGATAGGGCCAAAGCTGGTCGTCAGGTCTCATATTATTGACTCCAACATCTTCAAATACCTGTTTTGCCTACGGATATAGTGTACAAAGCTACCTATGTAGTTTACTAATTTACACTTCATCAGGAGGAGAGGACTATTTCAGGATTTCCTAACTCGAAAGCATATCCTTGGGTACTAACAGGGATTTTTGCTGCGATTCATACAATACTTAGTATCATTCCAGCTTTCCCGGGAATTGGTGGAGGAGCGTTATCTCTAGGGATGATCTCAGGACCATTAGTTGGTTTCCTTCTCGGACCTATCTATGGAACCATTTCGGTTCTCATTGGGTCCGTTGTGGGATTGTGGGCAAATCCAACGGTACCGATTTTGGGATTCTTTACAGTTATTCCTCCAACTGTTGGCGCTTTTTCTGCAGGCGCTATTCGATCCAAAAAGGCGATTACGGTACCTGTGATTATGGCATACTCATTACTGCTATTTTTCTTGGGACCCATTGGTCAAGATACAATCTCGTTTCTTTGGCTAAGCATTGTTGCAGCCATCTTGGCGCTTTTAATGCTAGTACCCAAACTTCGAGATGCATTTGATGCTGAATCAAACAATGCACCTTCAGGTTACGTTCTTCTCTTCATATCAATCTGGATTCTAAGCTTCGTTTCGGTCATGGCAGACCATGCCATCGGATCAGCTATTGGCGTTTCATATTTTCATTTTGCGTTGGGCTGGAATGCAGCAGATTTAGAGTTCATCTTCATGAATATTGTCTTGTTTCTATATCCCTTTGAACGTTTGATAATGGCTACAGGTCTTGCGGTTGTTCTATTTGCCCTTGAGATAGCATTGGCATCCACGGAATTCAGACTGCCTTTGATTGGAGAGGAAACTCACACAATTCAAGAATTACCACCTGAAAGCTTTGCTGAAAACTAGCACCAAGCACGGGAATACCGTACCTAGTCAATGGCATTAGAACGAAGCTTCATATGCGTTCGCGTCAATTCAGTGGTGGAACGGGGGATTCTATACCGTTCAACCTATCAAGTATAGGTATTCAGGAGTAGCATAATATTGCAAGAAGCATTTCTCTTTGGACTGACGTTCCTACTAATAGTACTCGCTTTCTTTGCGTTGATGTTCATAGCCAGTGGCATCAAGATTCTCAAGGAATGGGAGCGAGTGGCCATTCTCAGGCTTGGCAAGTTTAAGCATATACGTGGGCCGGGCATCATATGGGTTACGCCTATGCTGGATAAGGTTGCCATGAGAGTATCCCTCCGATTATTGACTTACGCATTCAAGACAGAGAGGTCACTGACCAAGGATAACGTTCCAGTTGTCGTAGACGCTGTAATGTATTTCCGAGTTATCGATGTCGAGAAGGCAATTCTTAGTGTTGAGAGATATACTGTCGCGGTAGAGCTTGCGGCTCAGACTACTCTGCGAGAGACCACTGGTAAGGTGTCTCTAGATCAACTTCTCTCTGACAGGGATAGTATCGCTGCACACTTGCAGGAACTGATTGATGAAAAGACTGAACACTGGGGCGTAAAGGTAACCGCTGTTGAAATTCGAGATGTCGTGATTCCAACACAGCTACAGGATGCTATGAGCCGTGAGGCACAGGCTGAGAGAGAAAGACGTGCAAGAGTCATACTCGCTACAGCTGAGCTTGAGGCTTCAGAACAAATGCTGAAAGCTGCTCAGACCTATGAAAAATCACCATCTGGTATGACTTTGCGTACGTGGAACATCATGCAGGAGATTAGCAAGAATGCCAATCTGATTATCATGGTACCCACGAACATTCCAGCGGTTGGAAGTACAGCAGGGATTGCAGCTGCAATGACTGCAGGAACTAGCGGCGTGAAATTGCCTAAGAATAAGGGAACTGATGAAGATTAGTCCCTAAGGTTCTATGAAGTATAAAGGAGTAAAGAAAATGGACGCCTGGATAAAAGTCCTCGTTGTCTTGATCCTCATGTCAGCGATGAGCATGGTCCTGGGAGTGTTGTTATTCGACCCATTCTCTGGACTCATTCTCGTAGCGGTTATATTGACCTTGATGGTTCTCACAGTAGAGCCAGCCACAGGAAAAGCTATGGCAACTGTCACCATTCCAATCGTCATAATCCTGTTCGTTATTGAGGTTGCACTCTTTGGTGCAAGTTTAATCTTCGAACCGTGGATGTTGTTCGTCATTGGAGCAATACTCTATATGTTGTTTGCAATGTTTACGGGCGGAGGAGGTATTCTTGAAGGAGGTTTCATTGATGCAAAGCTCTCACTCAAGCTCTTCCCAATTTATGGCGTAGCGATTTTCATTTCATACTGGATTGACCCAACAGGGCACACTACGGTGTACGTAATGGTTGGATCAATAGGTTGCTTAATGGCATTGTATGTCGTTTTTCTCAGGGGTTACGATCACTGGCCTCAATATGAGTACGGTAAGATGTACAATATTGTCGCAATGAGCGACATTAATCCTAAGGGAAAAGTGAGATCAGGTCAGGAGCTATGGTGGGCCAAAACTTCTGGACCACCGATAGCAGCTGGCGAAAGAGTGAGAGTGCTTGGTATCTCTGGTATGACAATGATTGTTGCCAAAGAAGATAGCACCGGCTCCGCTTTTGAACAGTCATAGTAGTATAGAAGGAGATGGGTTGGTTTTCCAACCCTTCCTACTTTTTCTTTTTCAGCATATCAATGAGAAGCCAGACTACTGACAATCCAAGCAGAAAACCTATGAATGTTGTGGCACCCCACTCGATCTGGAAGATTTCTGGGAGATACACATAGTCACGGGGATAGACTGGGAACATTATGTAAGCAATCATATTCCATGCAAAATGGAAACCAATAGGCACCCAGAGTTTATCGCCGGACATGAAATATGACAAGGAGAGAATTATACCTCCAAGAGTAAGATTGAATGTAAAAAGCAATACAAGATGAATGGGTACACTACCAAGAGGTGCCCACCAGCTAAAGTGGGAGAGTCCGAATACGAGCGAGCCAATCACAATTCCTTTTCCTTTCCCCCAAAGGCTAGCCATTCTTGGAACCATGTATCCCCTAAAGGCAAGCTCCTCAAAGAAAGCAGTCGGTACAGTAATGATGATTTCAGATAGAATCAGATCGATAGTAATTTGAGAGCCAGGTCGCAGGTCACCACCAAAGAAACCTGCAATAAAGACTACAATACCAGCCCCAATAGCACCAGCGAGCAATCCTATTGAAATATGGGAGAAGAGTTGTTTATCCTCAACATCAGCGCCCACTTCACTAATTGATGAACCTCCTTCCCATCTGATAAAAGCATAGACAAGGAAATAGTACAACCCAAAGTTCAGAAAGAATAATGCGGTTCCTACAAGACCCTGCATCTCTGTTCCAACAAAGAAAGAAATCACGATAGTCGGCATCATGACTATTAGAAACATGAGTCCAGTGAATGCGACCACTGAAAGCACCTTTGTGTCATCTGGTTTGTTCATCGTTGATACCAAAAAGGGCAATAGCAATCCCCGTTAAAATCTTGTCCGATAGATAGACACCCGAAGCTGTTATCAATGAAACATACTTTAAACATCAAGTGTAAAGGAGTTGGAAATGTGCTGCAAGTCGAATGGATTAATGCATACAGAAATCGATACATAGAGCCAACTCATTTAAGTACTGGATACAAAACGAGCATTAAACCTGAGTCATTGTTGACAAAGGAGTTCGATTCCTTCAAGAATCATTATTGCAAAGCGGAGTAACAAGCCTTGTCCGAAACACGAAGAATGTTGCTGGACTTCCAAACAGAGGAAGTGGGTAAACGTGCAAGAGCAAACAAAAATGTGAGAAACGCTCTTGTTAAGGCAATTAAAGATACATCGGACATTGTAAGACAACGCGCATTGATAGCTACAATAGATCTGGCGGACCCAACAATAGTTACTGATGTTGTCAATTCGTTGAAGGATGATGAAGAAGAGGTTCGCATCACCGCTGCAGAGGTTTTAGCTTGGTATCAGCAACCAAGTACAATTCCTAATTTTCTAGAAGGATTAAAAGACTCGAATACTTGGGTGAGGTCACATTGTGCAAACGGTTTATCCAAACTAGTTGGAGGACCCATATGGGCACGCTTGCCTGAGGCCAAAGTAGACCAGATTATTGCAGATTTCCCAGACATGGATGAAGAACAGGTTAGGGTTTTCCTCATTGAAATTAAAGTAAGAGCAGACCAGATTGATAGATTCCTAAGATGGCGTAAGGAGAATTTCGAGGTTGATATCGATATATCTGTGATAGAGGAGATGGAATCTGGCCCCATTATAATGGACGGAGCTGAAATAGGTACAGCAGTTCTTGCCAAACCAACAGGTATAGCACCTGAAGTTGAAGAAATCCTTGCAGAATTACCTGATGACCTCAGAGATACTCTTCCTGAAGAAGATCTCAGGCGGTTGACTCCTGCAACTGCACGAGAATTAGTGAATACACTCTTGTCATCTATTGGCAAATCAGAGGAAAAGAAACCAGTAAAGAAGAAGACTGTTAGGGTTAAAAAAGTCAAGAAAGTCGTGAAGAAGACCGGACGCACGAGAGAGGAACTTCTCGATCAGATTCCGGATGAAGTTAAAGAGAATCTTCCTGATGACGTGCTTGACGGATTATCCGTTGATGAATTAGAAGCAGTGGTAGCATCAAGCTCTGAATCGGGAGCATCAATACCTTCACTAGAGGAAGATACCGAAGAAGCGGAGAAAGAGAAACCAAAGAAAAAGAGTGAGAAAAAAGGCACGGAAGAAGATGAAAGAGTTTCCATTCTTGCAGAGAAATATGGTGAAGAGAAGGCGGAAATATTAGCCGCCATCCCAGAAGAGATGCTTGCAGGTATCCCAGATGATCAAATTGAAGAAATGGATATTGATTCTCTCAAGGATCTAGCCAGTGCTCTTGAACCTCGCTAAACATGCGATTCGCCAGCGCCTCTAATTACAATTGCAAATTCGCTAGCTAATCGTCCATACCATTCTAGAAGATCCCTCATATTGTCAACATGGCGATAAGTACCATTACCATATTGCGAAAGTGCAAGCATGAGTTCTTCATCCAGTTCGCTTCTCTCACCCAAGCCGATGCAGTACATGACAAAAGAACTTCTTGATGGGAATCGTTCCTTTACCACTTTCAGTGGAGGGGGACCTGCAGTTGTCATGCCATCGGTGAGTAAAATCAACATTGTAGGCTTTGTTGGATCACCGAATGCCTCTAGAACATCTGCGGCCTTGGCGAGTGCATTTCCCATATTAGTCAGCGTACCGCCTTCCTCAACCTTGTCAACGACATGTGTGCTAATAATCTGCAACCCTAAAGCTTTCTCGCGTCCAGTACATTCGACAAAAGGTTGTACCTCACCTGTATCTGCGTTTAGAAATGTCATTTCCGCTACTTCTTTTTCGAAGGTGATAACGCCAACCTTCTCACCATAACCCCTACCTACTTTTTCTGCAAGGTAGAGCAGGACTGCCATAGCAGCCGCTTCTGCGCGACTGACACTTCTTCCTTCTTCAAAGCGATCAAGAAATGCTTGAACTTCAGGATTATCCCCTGCGAGGTCTTTGAGTCCTTCTCGGGCATGCGCTATATCCTGAACCGGCACATCAGTCGTTTTCATCGATCCACTGGTATCGATACAAAGAATTGCATTGAATGGAGACGCAATCCCTACTGTCTTGAATTGATAGCCAGTTCTTTCTTTGAGGGCTTCGAAGGCTAGTTTGGCGAAGCTCTTTCCGGTTAAGCTTGGACGAGTGTTCATAATCTCCACTTTTACATCAAGATCAGGCCAATTGAAAGACATACCAGGATAGACCAATCTGCCACCAATCAGATCTTCCAATGATTCGACTATCTCCGCTGCCCTTGATACTAAATTTTCGGAATTAGCATCTTCTGATAGAGGTTTCAGACCAAATTCAACATAATCAAGTGCGATCATGTCTCGTTCATACAAAGTTACATCTACACTATCGCCCTCCATCAACAGTGATGCTTCAAGAACAAGAGTATCTACAAATACTTGGTCTTCTGGAACGTCATCATTTTTCCTAATTTCAGCGGCACCCCAGAAACTGCTCTCTGGGTCTTCAAACACAATGATAGAACCAATTTCGGCTTTCAGAGCATCCGATGTCTTTGGATTCAATGTGGCATATCCACGAAGATCTCCACCATCTACAATCTCGAGGGTCACTTTATCGACGATATTATTTGCCTCCGTTACTCCTTGTTTCTATTTTCTGCTTTTGTGGATATAAAGGATAGTGCATCTTCATCACTACCCAAATAATTTAGGTATGCTGTCCACTAAAGAGCTTACATCACGCTCATGACGAGTATTTTTCGTTAGTTCCTCTATAAGGCATTCGCCAATTCTGTGTGTAGCATACTCTGTTGTAGTTAGTGCATCCTCACCTTTTGTCCCAAGAGCTGCGAGTGTCAAAATATCCCCAGGGTTATCTCGAAGCCATAGATGAAGCTCATAGTCCATATCCTTTGCCTGAAGAGTCGTAAGGATTGAGTTGGTATAAACTCCATTGAATCCGCCCTTGTTTTCTGGTAATGGTTGGGGCCATGTCTGTTTCGGAGGTAGCATCGTATCCATAGAGGATAGTTCCCATTCCTTACTACGTATAAGAGAAATTAGCGCACGTTCAACCACAGCTCTCGATGTTCCACCATCGTTAGTGCATGCCAATTGACGCGGTGAACGCTTGGTTTTTCGAGTTGTTCGGAATGGTCTTTGAATAAGAGAAAGAGCATTTCCACCAAGAATCCTTTGGGTATCGGCGAGGGTTCCAGGAAAGTTTCGAGAAAAGGTGTAGATAATTAACTCAGCTGCCTGTACAGAAAGAAAACTGTAATCAGTACCAAAAAGAAGACTCTCTGACCATCGTTTTGCAGATGATTTGATTCTCGTACTTGCCATCTCGAAGAGAAGCGGAAGATCTTGATCATGTAGAGTTGATGTGTCCGCAGAGAAGTTCGGGTCTTTCAGTATATCATATAATTTCGGATCGCCAGGACTCATCCCACAATGGGCCAAAATTATATTCAATCCACTCATAACACTACTATATGCTTCTTCTTCTCGCATTATGTCAATAATCTTCTTAATTCGAATTGCAGTACGCATATTTCTGGTGTCGAATATAACGGGGATTTGAAGTTCCGCCGCCCGATGAAGAACTCTTTTGGTGATATCATCTTCTAGGTCATCAATAAACAACTGGGCGAGTGGATGTAATTTTAGTCCTCTCAATCCTAAATCAAGTATCGCGCGGTCCAGCTCTTTCACAGCGATATCAGCAGGACCACTCTTAGCATCAGTAGGGTCAACTCTGCCAAAACCAATTAGTCGTGATGAGTGAGGTGCCCTAGTAGTCCAGCCTGCAATTTTATCATTGGATATTTTGAATGAGGGTTCACCATTATCTCCGCGCTTGGAATAGTCATCCGAATAAGGAAACACGATTGTGCGGTCTACTAACCATCCGTGGTTCATGCGTTTCCAGCTCTTTCGACTATCAAACATCATGGAAGGAAAAGATGGAGCAATTGTTTCAATTGGTTCGAAGAGGAGATTGTCGTCGGATAATGCCCGTTGAACCAACCTCTTCATCTCAAACCATAGTAGCTGGTAGAAATCATAGGCACCGCCAGGAGTATTTCTATGACTCTTCTCTCGTCCCATATGGTGATGAGTGTCCACTATATAGAGTCGAAAGGTTTCACCCTTCATAATTCCTTGATTGGGGATGTCTTCCAGAGCTCGGACTATGAGCATTACTATCACATGCCTGTTACCGCCTGAGTTGCTTGGAGTGAAATAAAGTATTGCCCTTTAGAAGAACAAAATCATCAAAGCCTTCATAGAGGTTCCCAACAGGCATAAATCTGTATAAATTGACCAGTAAACACAGTGAGAGGAAGAAGCACGTCATGATTGTCGTAGAAGACAGAGAATCGAATGAAGTCAGGCAATTCCTATTTGTAGATGCAGCTGTAAATCTAGGAATTGTTCAATTTGGAACGAGTATTCGATCTTTTGATCCAGAGCGCCTGTTCAGATATTATGATTTGGTCGGAAACCAGCTATATGATTTAGCCTCTCAGTATAGCGAATCATTTCGGTATCTCCCTAGAAGGGCATATTCCTACCTATCGAAGCCACCGATACTAGCAGATATCTATGAAAGCATTCCAAGCGCAGTTGAGAGTAGATGGGTGGCGGATTTCTTTGTATCCAATCCTCTTGTGGAAATTGCAAAAAAACAACTTCCCAGATTTCAGCAGAAGAACAATGAAGAAACCAATTTCAGATGGGCATCTCAGTCGCAATACTCACCTAGATTGTATGGTGTACGTGACTTACGCCAAGATTCTAAAGCAAGGCCGGGATGGGGATGCCGCCTTGATGGTAGTAGCTTGGAGCTATCGTTCAAAGGACCAAATCGGGATACTCTACTGTCTTGCATTAAATCAAGAGAGCCTATCTTTATTCATTTAGCAGAGGAAGACGACATTAGCTTGCTGTTGGAATGGTTGGTATTTGCTAAGGATGCCAATCTTCCCAATCCAGAATTAATCCTTTCAGTACCCGACCATCGGAACTTGGAAAAAAGCCTGCTACGACTTCTTGAAATCCCGAGGTCGAGATTGCTAACATCGGGGGCAACAATAGGAACCTTATCATCAATAATTAATGGCTTGAAAAAACACTCTTCAAGTATGCATTGGTCGGAAAAAATAGTATTTGCAAGTGCATATCCTGAAACTCAGCTCGGAGATAGTATAACTGAGATTCTCAGCTTTGTACTCAGCAGAAATCTGAATGCATCACCGAAAGAAGTGCAAAGAATCCTAGGAGGCAATATCCTCTCCATCTTTCGTCCCAGACCTTCTTTCCTTGAGTATACAGTGAATGAGGACTCAATTGTTACAGAAGGAAAACTGGGTGAAACAGCGCTTTTAGAGATTTCCCGATTGGTACGCATTCTCACAACTCAGAAACTTCACAGAATTGTATCCATTGATTTTATGACGGAAGATCTAGGAGGAGGAGTAGACTTTAGTTCCGCAGTTTTGACCTTTGAGGAAATAAAGAGCGGAAAAGCAAGAAGTGTCGCGCTGCATACTGAAAGAGATGGGTCTCTAAGAGTGTCTGGCTGGAGAGAATCATTCTCGGAGAGCATGCCGTTTCGAAATGCATCTTTATTGAGGACTTTAATCAGGTCATCTGACAAAGGGGTGCCTCTGAATGCACCAAGTCATTTGACAACGTTCAACAAAAGCATGCTCAATATGATTGGAGTTCACGATCTTCGTGGTGTTATGTCATCACTTCACTTTGCAATTCACCCAGAAGATATCGCATCCGGTACTATGCTCATGTGCCCTGATGATATGAGGGCAATAGGAGTGAATAGTGGCAATTTAGTTACAGTCCTTGACGCAGACTCAGGACACTGGTGGGGGGCAGAGGTTGGGAAAAGCAACGCATGTCCATCGAGAAAGCTGATTGTATCTAGACACGATGCCAACAACCTTGGAATGACTGATTCAACCAGATTGGATATTGTAAAATACTCGGAGGATACCCCTTCGATTTCTCACATTCTGCTCACGCACGATGATATTCCTGGCTATACGGATGCAGAATTAGCCACTCATCTTCATCTCGCTGTAGAAGAACTGAAACAGAGTATCGACAATCAACTTGTAGGTATCAGAAGCAGATTTGTGACGTCATCAGGTGTAGAACTTGATGTGGCATCAATAGAACCCAAGCTTCAACGAGGGCAACTGGGACTTACCAAAGATACGAAATTCGAAATAATCCCAAAAATATTCCTGAGCGATTTCAACATAGTATTGATTCTCGCAACAGGAGATGAAATGAAAGGGAAAGATGTTTCCTTAGCTACTCCTACCGCAGCTCGGGAGTTTTTAAGAAAATGGAGTGATAATGTAGATGAACTAGATGCGTTTCTGTCAAGGTTGGAACATCAAGCATCTCGTTGGGATATATCTGCATTGATTGCTTTATTGACGATAGAGAGAGTAAAGAGAAATCGCAGTGAAGGCCGAATAGGAATTGTTTTTGTTGGTAACACGCCCACAAAGTTCACAATTCAGAAGGGAATCGAATCACAGGATTACATAGACTTAGATGAAGATATGAAGAGCGAAGAAGTGCACACGTCATTGATCTATTCGATTCTTGATGCAGGAGAGCTATCTGAGGGAAATAGCAATCCTGAAGGATTATTCCGGAGTATAGCAGAAGTGCTAGAGGATTTTGGACATGAGAGACCAACACAAGTAATTCTATGTGCAAATCAAATAGATTACCCTGAGATAGAAAGCAGTTCATTCATACAGGCGATCTCCTCAAATAAAAATTACAAAGTAGATATGTTTGGTATTGGAAGTCAATTCAACTCTGCAAAGGCTCAAAGTATATTGAAAACATTGAATTCAAGAATAATACATGTAGAAGAATTTTCGATTTTCACCTACTTGGGATATCTGCATTCTGCCATAAGAGGCTTGGTGCATGGATAGAGGCACTATCTCTCTACAAACTACCTAGTCGTTCAATTGCAGAAAGGCGCATATCAAGCTGATTTACTTTGATTTCTACGCTTTCAATGAGATGATAGACCTCGTCAAGCAGTTTCACAGACTCAGCATTGTCTTCATCGGATTCCTTATCCTCTTCGCTCTTCTTTGCAATGCTCAGTAGCTTTTGTTCTACTGTTCTTATTCGAATTCGAATATCATTCATTCCTTCAAGAGAGTTGATCATTGACTGCATCGCTGATTTCCATTCTTGTGGCAATGATATCACTCCATCTGTTTGCATGCTGATTCGATTCTCTCTTCTAACTCGTCTAGACTACTCACCAATTGATCAAGCCTATCCAAAGCCTTGCGGAGCTGAGATTCCATCTGATTTGCTCTTGTTGAGGATGGTTTCTTTATTTCCTTTGTACTCATATGTTCGAGCTCTCCCACTACCCCCTCTATCCGCTCAATTCTTCGAAACGTATCATCAACATCTACAGATTCCATTAAGTCCTCTGCCTTCGATAGTATGATTTTGTATTCAGGGGGTAGTTCTTTCATCTTTGAAGAGATTGCTTCCGAGGGAACTAGCGAGTCCGTTTCCTCTCTAGCAATACCTTCCTTGGTTTTCGATGGGGGATAAATGGGTTCTTTGGAAGTTACCCAGAGTGGGAGAATGAGGTTCATCGAGAGAGATTCGACATCAGAATCCTCAAAAATTGCAACAGTAGCAATTTTTCCAGGACCATCCCAGAAAAATGATTCAAGACCTGAGGTGCGTTGAAATAAACACGCTGCAACAGGGTTCTTTATTTTTAGAGTTGTATTAATCTCAGATATCCAATTGCTCATAAGAAGACCTAGAGGTATACTCCGATTCGTTGGATTATGACGTAGCAATGTTGTTTCATTCGAACGAGCTTTTAGAATATCATTGATCCATGCATGAGATGTTTTCCAATTCTCAGGAATCCGCAGTGAAAATACTTCAGGGCACCTATTCATTGATACTTGTTCCCTCAAGTATTCAACATAATCAATAGCAGGTTCGCTGAAGGTCCCAGATAATTCCTGACCTAATTCATACTTCAGAAATAAACGGAGTATCTCATGGGGATTGTATTTGCGTATCCAGAAGGCTGAAACATACCTAAAGATATTTCCTTCATCAGATTCGACCCGAAATACGAGAACGAATTTGTCATTATCAAGACCTTGTTCACCGAGAATGACGATTCCAGCATCACCAGCAGTATTCAAACCTCGATCAACTAAATGCCGGACTGTAGAACTGAGAGGAATGACATATTGCCGTTGGTTTTCTTTTTCGTCAATGGAACCATCAATGCTCTTTGATACAATTCCCTCTTCAATCCAGCCTGCTCGAAGTGTATTGGCATCTGTCTGCACAGAGATATGTCCGAGTATCTTGCCTTCTGCATGCATGGATGATAGTCTTGAAGATAGACCGTCGGTCATAAATCATGCCTCCTTGTTCCTTCTTGAATTATGAGATCCTTGACAACAGAAATATCAGATATTTCCTTGATAAGAGAAACCATTCCTCCTCCTGAGTCAGCAATAGCAGTCAGGATGGAGTCTTCACATCTATTTCCAAGTCCAACGCAAATAAGACTGACACCCAGAGTGTTCGCAAGGGTTTCTCTGACCATTGTAACGGGATTTGGACCCAAAGAATATGTACCACTAGAGAGGAAAACCAGAAGTGTGGGTATTGCCTTCCTTCGTCTCAATTCTTCAGCTTTTTCAATTCCAGCTTTAAGACCTTCGGAGGGATTCGAGGGTTTATCGGAGTGCTCCTTAATTTGCTCAGAAAGCCAATCGCTATGAGATTCTGCAATACCTATAGAACGAATATTGGAAATGTCTTTGACAATGCCATCTTCGGGATCGAATGCTCGATAAACAGTTGTCCGGTCAGAGTATACAACTGATGAGAAGAATGCTTCACCTTCACAGGTTGAAAGAATCCCTAATAGGGCCCGAGATAATTGATCAGCCGCTTCGTATCTCTTTACGACTCCATCTCCTACGACTTGAACTTCCGAGCTTGACAGGAAGATATCAGACTTCTTGGATGCTGCGCCTAAATCTGTGACTAGACACAAGTTGAAACACTTGCCACCCATATCGGCCTCTAGATACACCTTCAGAACACTCCGCCAATCAACCCGAGCGGCGGCAAGCTCATCAGATTTTGGAGTCATCTCTCTAACTGCTATTGTTATACCCAACGGGTGCAAGTCAAGTTTTTGCCCGATAGTCAGTATTAGTCCATCCAGGTGCTCTTCCATGTCCTCAATTCTCTTGGAAAGAGCTTTCACTACTTCTTTAACATCAATATCTCTCTTTGAACTAACAACCAATGTCATCTCAGTACATTTGGGAAGTGCTGTTTCTATAGGAGCAATATTCACTTCTGTGGTTGCTTCTAAATCGAGTGAGTCATAGAGACGTTTGTCAATTACGACTAGATCAGCGGGAACCCTGTGAGATTCGTTTAGACGTGTGAGAATACTTTCAGACCCATGAGTGATGCGAACAGGCTCAGTTGTCATGGAGCTGCCCATTGAAACAAAAGAATATCCTCTTTGATTTCCACCACGTATTGCCTTGAGCTTCAAAATCATTCACCATCTAGTAAACACGAGTCGTGTAAATCTTCTGTGCAACTGCTTTTGACCCATAAAATACCTCAACACGTAAACTTGCTTTTTCCTTTGACTCAGTCATTGGAACAAGACTTAGCTCAATCTGTTGATCATCTCGGGGGCCAATTTCATGTTGTTCATTTGTAATTTCAGAAACTCCTTCTTCAGTTACTAATGTTACAATTACGCGGATACCAAGTACACTTGAACTTGGGTTCTTGACGCGAAGACGGTAATTGAAGGCACGTCCTGCAATTAATGCATCCGGAACATCACCAAGATTAACCTCTACGCCCAGTTTATCTGGCGACAATGGGCGACCCTTTGGCCACCTAGGAATGCGCTCAAGCTCCAAAAGACGGGACAATGAAGTCTTCATTTGTCTCATCTCTAAATCCATTTCTTCAGCAGCTTTTCCAATATCGAAAAGGCCATCATTTGCCTCATAGAATGCAAGAACCTTTCGGTCTTCCTCAATGAGATCGCTCACACCCTCAAGAATACTCAGCATGGCCTCAGGTAATTCGTGCGCTCGAGATAGTGAATAGTACTGCCCGTTTTCAATGGATGATGCAATTTTGCGGAAAGACTGCTCCACAAGAGGATTGCATCCCAGAGTAAAGGCTAGAAGAGTCGAACCATACTCACTTGCCAAGTCTTGAATTTCCCTACAAGGATCATGCCCTCTTGGACAGCCATCGGGGAAGTAATCATCACTTAGAGAATTGTATTCGCGACCATGAGGTGGAGCATCTCCAACCAGCAGAAGCACTTTGTATGCATCACGAGTCCAGCTCAATTTGGTTCGGGCATCAAAAAGAGCATCAGCTACAGCTTCCGGAGTGTCTCCGCCCTCGGATGGTCTAAGGCGCGAGATTTCAGTATGTACATCTTTTATTTTTGTTGTGAAGTCAAATACTCTAGTTACGTAGGTTCTGTCCTGTGGTGGATGATCTCTGTAGGATACAATTCCGAAACGAATAGAAAGTCCTTCAGTTTTGGAAACGACCTTGTCTACTATATCGAAGAGTGAATCCTTTACAGCTCTAATATCATCTTTCATTGAACCAGTCGTATCGATGACAAATGCAACATCCAATTTAGCGACGTGAATCCCTATCCACTCCATGCAACTGAGTAACTGGAGCCAATTAAGCCTTTTCAGAAAGGCTATCCAAAGATAATTTTAGGAGGACAAGCAATACAAGATATAGTGAATCACCATGAGTGAGAGTGACATTCCTATTGAGATTCGATTTGAAAACGATTTCACCATCCATGCTGTGTTGGATCGAGTAAAGGCCCCACTAATTATTGAAGAAATAAAATTCAGACTTCCAATTGATACTCGAACCGCATATATGAGGGGAGAGATGAAATTTCTAATGGAAATATCCAAGGGGAATCTGAAGCCAACAAAATCAGTCAAGAGAGGAGAAATTGCATATATGCCTCTCGGAGATTCACTCTGTATTTATCTTCAGGATATGGACACATTCAGTCCAGTAAATATCATTGGGAATGTGACATCTGAGGACGAACTTCTTGAAAGGATAAAGGATGTCAGAAGGGGAAGTCAGGCTACAATTCAGCTAAAGAACTAACTGCTAAATGCGTTGCAGATTCTTCAGAATTGCTTCACTCTCATCCACTTCAACTGTGCTAGGATCTACTACAATGCCCGGTTCATAGGTTTCAACTATAGCTTCCAAACCAGAATCGGTAACTCGTTTGAAACCACGGCTGGACTGAGAACGAATTCGAAGATGAGTTGTATTGAATTCGGTTTTATTTGCGCTGGAAACAGCCTGCACATCTAAACGCAACTTGGACCGAGTTATTCGCAATTGTTCCTTTGTTTCCGCTAATTGGGTCTGAAGGTCGCGTCTTGCTAAGCTCTCTTCATCTAAACGAGTCTTGATAGATGCATATTCCGAACGTGGTACATAATCTCGTGAACGATCAATCCAGGTGACAGTAGTCCCATTAAATCGGCGCTTTGTTTCAACTTGCTCCAGCGACCTGAGGACGGCAACAACATCATATACACGTCTTTTCGGAACGTCTAATCTATCAGCGAGCTCATCGCTCCTAATACCTTCCTCACCTTGTTCCTTAAGTATGGAAACAGACCTTTGAGCAAGTTCTACAAGTTTCACAAATGCACCCCATACAGTTGCCTTTGATAGGCTCCTCTAAGCATCCATCATAGTAGAACCCGGTGGTACTATTTAACAATTTGTGTTATCTCTGTAATTTTGATGCCGATTTTTCGAAGTCTATGTTCATTTCCATAAATGGAGAGTAACATTATTAGTCAACCCTTTCGAATTATCGAAATGATGAATTTTTTTCTTTGAAGATGCATAAAATCATCCCAGTTGTTGTGACCGGCAATTTCTTAACACACCTTCCAAGGTTCCGAAGTAGATTAGACTTCGGTCCCACATGGTGGTTTCTATGAGCAGAAAGAAAATTATTATAATGGGAGCAGCGGGACGCGACTTCCATAATTTCAATGTGTTCTTCAGAAATAATGAAGACTATGAAGTAGTTGCCTTTACGGCGGAGCAAATTCCAGGTATCGAGGATCGTATGTATCCTCCTGAGCTCTCTGGCGATTTATACCCAGACGGGATTAAAATTCATCCAGAAGAAAAACTTCCGGAATTAATTAGCAAGTATGGTGTCGAGCAATGTATCCTTGCCTACTCAGATTTACCTTATGATACAGTAGGGCATAAGATTGCTTGGGTAAATTCACTGGGCCCAGATATTAGACTAATGGGAACAGATACTACCATGATAAAAAGCAACAAACCTGTTGTTGCAGTTTGTGCCGTTCGAACAGGTTGTGGAAAGAGTCAGACATCAAGAAGAGTGAATCAAATTCTCGTCGAAATGGGACTCAAACCCGTCAACATTCGGCATCCAATGCCATACGATCCTGATCTTACAAGTCAAATCGCTCAAAGGTATGAAACTCTAGCCGATTTGGATAAGTATCGTTGCACAATAGAAGAAAGAGAAGAATACGAACCAATGATTAACATGGGCGTTATTTTGTACGCGGGAGTTGATTACGGTAAGATTCTGGAACAGGCTGAGCAAGAAGCTGATGTTATCACCTGGGATGGTGGCAACAACGATTTCTCATTCTACAAGCCTGACCTTTTGATTGTCATTGTAGACCCTCACCGACCGGGGCACGAAATAAGCTACTATCCCGGTGAAACCAATCTGAAAATGGCAGATGTTGTTGTTATCAACAAAATTGACACAGCAGATTACGAGGATGTAGAATTCGTAAGAGAAAGCGTAATGGTAAGCAATCCAGAAGCTGTAATTATAGATGCTGCTTCTCCAGTTGGAATCGAAGATATCAGCAAAATCAGGGGTAAGCGAGTTATTGTCGTGGAAGATGGTCCTACAGTCACTCATGGTGGTATGCCATACGGTGCAGGATTTATTGCAGCGCGAAAAGCTGGTGCAATTATTGTAGATCCTAGACCTTATGCTGTTGGGAGTATTAAGGATACTTTTGAAAAGTACGATCATCTGGAAGATGTCCTGCCTGCAATGGGTTATGGGAAGAAACAGATGGAAGAACTAGAACAAACCATTAACAAAGCGGACGTAGATGCCATTGTTATTGGAACACCTATTGATCTTGCAAAACTTATCAAAATCAACAAACCCAACACTCGAATTCGATATGACCTTCAGGAGATTGGCAAACCCGACCTTGAAGATGTCCTGAAAGAATTCGTGAAGAAACACAATCTGAAATAATATTGAAGGTGAATCCGGGGGGATTCCCCCGGACACCTACGTTTTTTGAACCATTAAGCCGGTTGCTCTTACCAGTATGCTTGCATTGAAGCACTAGCACCACTTCGAGATTCCAAATCCTTGTAGAGCACAGTGAAGAAGATGTATGTTATTGGACTTGTGATAAGCAATACAATCATCGAATAAATGATGGTTGATAGTAGATTTAATCCCATAAATGCAATGGTAAAGATGTTGATTGCAAAATCGATGAAGAAATTGACAATGTATATCAAAGCCCAACCAACAAAAACATGCATGAAATTGCCGCTGGTCAATCGAAAAGCTCGATTGAGCGCTTCAGTTGGGGACACATCTTCAGCAATGAGCACAGCGAATGCTGGTGCTAAACGAACTGCAATGTACAAGAGGGGTATGCTGAGTCCGAGGGTGAGCACCATACCAGTAAGCAACTTCTCTATTCCAACCATGGAATACGGGTCCGTTATGTCCACAAGTTCAAGTGCCCGTTGAGATATCGCCGCTCCAGGAGCAACAAGCAAACCAAATAGTAAATTGATGATAGCAATAATTAGAAACATCGGAATGAATTTACTAAATGAGAAGGATAAGCTTGAACCAATATCTTCATTCCCTTCTGTATACTGATCGAGTGCATATTTGATTGTTGCACCAACAACCACAGTTATGACAATCAGTCCGATGAAGAGGAATATAGTTGATACCATCATTACGTATCCAAATGATTCGCTTACTTCACCGGGATAAAGAAGCCAATATACAAGTTGCGTAAAATAAGAGCCAAAAGTGCTTGAATAACCTTCAGCTGACGCACCAAGAATAAATGATGATACTACAACCTCAACAATTGTATACATTACAAGTATACCACCAATCATGATGATGTAAGGTAATAATTTACTTGTCCACAGACTTAGAGTACGCGAAACAAGACCTGTGGAACTCAATGAATAATCTGGACCAGACTGACCCTCAGGAGAGGGACCGTTACCGAAATCTGTTGCCATGAACAATCCTCCGTGAAGCTCCATCCTGATTGCTTATAATACCTATGAAGAAATCGTCCTTGCCCGAAGATTTCAGGCAGGTTTGGGTCGCATGTCGGCGATTTCCATGAATTTCATACCGCCAGCTTTCTCGAGGAGTTCTTCAAATGCAATCATTGTTACAGTTGGGGAAACCTCTGTACTCCGTTTCGTCATCTTTTTAATTTCTGCTATGAGTGTGGAATAGTCAGCATTGATAGGTCCCTTTGGAGCGACAAAGAGATTCAGAACATCCATACTGTATGGATCACTCATGTCCTCCTTTGCCACCTGAATTTGAAGCTCTTCAATTTCTGAAAGAGCCAAAAGATCTGAGCGCAAAGCAGTTAGATTGACAGTGGCACCTTTGATCTTCTTTTCACTCAGGCCCATGATTTCTAATTGTAACTCAGCATCATTTGTTCGACCAATCTCCCAGAAGAAGGGCCCATCAAGTCCACAAACAGGGCATTTTCCTCTTTCCTGTCGAGAGGCAACATCACCAAGAAGGAATCCCTCGAAGACGGTACCTGTACTATCAAGATGGAATAAGGTCATGTAGCCAGGTTCATCTCCAGTCACGAAATCATAAGTGCCATCATCGTTGAACGTTACCAATTCAAAAGATAGCATCAATGGAGACACATTGTGGTATGGACCATGGCGATCGCATTGGGCTGCAAACGATACCTTGCTTTCGGAGGAAGCATATCCACCTATGATGCGAACCTCTTTTGCGCCCTTACTCTCAAGGGTTGCCACGATGTCATCAGCCACGGCATCGTAAATCTTCTCACCAGCAAGCAACACAACGGCCTTTTCAGGTGCAGTATAATCGCTTTCAGCCATCGCTTTGAAGAAGCGATTTCTCATGTAGCTTGGCATCCCAGCGAATCCATTAACTTTGAAAATTCCCGCCATCTCAACAAGTTTGTCACTTGGGATTGCTCCTCCTGCACTTGTAGCAACGTAGAACTTGGACATTTGGCCCAATCCAACATTCACTGCATGCCATCCCAGATGTGGTGCATAGGGAAACAGATTCATACTTACCATTTCCCAGCCAGAGTCAACCCAGGGATCAACTGCTAGCTGCCCAGCTTTCACGCAGTTCCTAGCAAGAAGCTCGTTATCATAACGGGTAAGAAAAACAGGGGAGGGTAATCCCGATGCACGACCAGAGCTTAGCCAGAATTGCAATGGTGCGAATTGATAGGTCAACTTGTCTTGAAGACGTTGCATTGCTGCACCTGCACCGATTTTTGTTTTTACACGTACACCATTGTTTCTAATGAATTTGTATAGTTCTGATTGTCCAGACTCCTTGCTGTAAGTCATTAGGTTACCTACGATTTTTGCGGGGTCCCGGTCCTTACCATCCTCCAGTTGAGGATTCAATACAAATTGAGTCATGTTTTCCTTGTAATCCTTCTTTTTCACAAGAGGAATCTTGTACTTTGCCCAATCTTCTATGCATGTAATGTTGAAAGGGTCTACCCCTGTTTCTTTGAAGAGCCGGCGATAGTAGGGGTGATTTGGCCACACCTGATATCGTATGAAAGCACGGAACTTACGATCTTGAAGTTCCTTGATTTCGTGATGATTAGTTTGTTTCAATTCTTTGAATGTGAATGTCGTCTTGACCATTTATTGTCCCTCATGCAGTGTATCCTAATTTTGCATTTCGACAATAGCCGAATAATAAACGTTGCGAGAAGCCGGATTACATGATATTAAGAGGCATTACAGTGGTTGATATAGTAGAAAGTAATATAGGCATTGCAGGTTCTCTGCACTTGCAGGCTTTGATTTAGGAGCATGACAAATTTGTCCGAAACTGACGAGAAACTCCAGAAAGGCATAATCGAATTAGACAAAGGAAATGACAAGAAAGCATTTGGGCTTTTCAAGGACGTCTTTGAAAGCAGACAGGAGAGACTTCTGAAGAAGGTGCAGGACAATCCGAAATCTCCAACCTTGATGCTGGATGCGCTGTATATGATCCATGCTCTGGTATGGCTCAGAGTAGCGGAAGCAGGAAAGGACAAGGATCACGGTGTGGAATTAATGGGGAAAGCTGTAGGTACGGTTGAGGCCACAAGAACAGCATTAGGACCCCTTGTCACAGGTCTCGCACAGTGGGCAAAAGAGAAGAATATCAAGGTTGTATACAACAAAGCTCTAGGTCTTCTTGCAGCCACAAAAGATCTGGAAGATATGGCCAAGAAAGCACTTGAAGCACAACGAAAGATGAAATAACATCATCTCTTTTCCATATACTCGCGCCAACGGTCAGCAGGAAATCGTTCTGTCATGATTTTGACTTCATCAAGAACAGCGGATTCTAGGTCTATTTGAAAATGGTTTGCTAACTGAATGAACAATGAGAACGATTGGGCGAACTCACGCGCCAACTCACTTCTCGCAGGAGCTTCATGTCCAAGCCCTATAGCCTTGTATCCTTCCTCTACGGTGATGTGACGAGATATCTCGCCAAGCTCTTCAATCAAATGTGTAAAGACTTGCGAGGCGGAAAATTTATCCCAACCACGTTCACGTTCGAAATTGGATTTTAGGGTTTGAATATCTCGAAGGTCCATGTTATACCATCCTCTTAGTAATTTGAAGGACTTGTGCTCGTGATTGGTCCAATGCTGATTCTGGAGGACTATTTAGTGGTCCGCTTGGTAAGTCTTCAGCAAGTGGAGTGCTTCCCAGAAACATGGCCTCGCTTACAGAATTCATCATTTCTACAGGAGGAAGGATTGCGCAAGCCATCTTTGATCCAACTTTCACTCCAGAGATGTTGGTTATTATTTGCCAAATACGGGAACCATCTGTACATCTGCATTCAGAGAGATTGCTTGAACCTTCAACACGTCTTACTGAACTCACTTCAACAGCTAAGATATCTACGGAGAAGCCGGGGTCATCAGGATACTTTCTTAATCGGTCTTGAAACCCACGTACAATCCTCAGAGCATATTCAACCTCGATGTGGGTAATATGTTCTTTTACCGTACTCGGTTTATATCCGGAGCCTAGCGCTTTTCGGTATGTTTCTTCAAAGGTTTTTACAGTTGCAACTAGGTTTGCAGTAGACTCTTGATCTGCTAATGCAGGAGCATCCATATACGAATATTTTACCTCATAGAGAAGACTTCCAGCAGTCTTGAGGGCATCTCCAAGCTTGCCGTAGTCAATATGCATCTTCATTTTCCTGTTCCCAACAATCTCATTGAGTCTTCGAAGTGCATCTTCAAGAATTAGTATCCTACCATCTTTAGCTGTATCCATTGTAGCCACCAGCGCAAAACGCCAAAATGAGTAAATAAAGCCCTCGATGAATAAATGGATAGACCACGTAAAGTGATATAAAGATTCAAGAGATAACCTTGCATAATCCCCAGAGGAGAGACTGTGGTTGATTCAAGCCCTATACGTCCTCATTGCAGACAGCGGCCTTTGCGTACTAGATAGAAAGTACGGAGAAGGAGAGATGGATCCCAATCTAATTAGTGGATTTCTTACTGCTTTGATTTCATTTGGTCAGGAACTTAGTTCTGGCCATCGTGTGCATGTTATTGACTTTGGAGCATTTGACATATGCCTCTCACTGAACAACAACGTTATTGTCGCGGCTACGGTAGATAAGACTGATGATGGCAATGCGGCAATGGCGGTACTTGCAAACGTCAACAACGAATTTGTAAAGTGCTATTCCTCAATCTTAAGGAATTGGGATGGAAATCTTGAGCCTTTTGAAACGTTTGTTCCAAAGGTGGATGAAATTACCAAGCATGGAAAAGCCTCCGAGATGAAGATAGTAGTTCCTATACTGAAGGGCAAGGTATCACCAATGCTAGTACGCCTTGGACAAATCTCTCAGGAAGTCTACGATGTAGGACAGATGTGTAAAGGAAAACTCACTGTAAGGGATATCGCAGATCAACTTGGCAAACCCGTTAAGGGTGTTCAAAAAGCATTACATACTCTCGAGGATATGAAAATGCTTGATTGGAAGGAAATAGGCTAAACTAAATTCCTGTATCATTTCATTTTTCGGATTGCTTTTCGCAAAAGAAGGGGCCTATTGAACCTGACCCCATTCATTTCCTGCAGTGATTAAGATAAGGCCAATCACAACTAAGCCTGGAGCGAGAATGCCACTTGCCTCGTATGATAAAATCCCAGCAATCTCGAGAGTGAATCTCCCGGCATGGATAACTCTTCCAGTAAATAAGACCAAAAATCCAGTACCTAATACAAAATTGGATTTTCTCAGAACCCCACCAGATACCCAAGCTAGATACCAGAAAAGGATTGGTATGAACAGAGCGTAGACTATCCCAACTCCTCCAGCAATATTATTCATTAATTCGCTTGAGAAGAGAACTAGGCCAATTCCAACGATGACAGCTGGTACAGCAAAAGTGATTTCGGCCCACTGCTTTCCTATGATCAGGAACCCGGCTGTGGCCGCAAGTGCAGCTAATGCCATCCATTGGAAGAATCCTCCAGCTTGCACCCATATTCCTGTTTGTCCGAGCCAAGGCTGATGGGTTTCCAAGGTTCCGCGTAGAGATGCGGAATCAGCAAAGAAATCACCAATAAAATAGAATACTCGTCCTATCGCTAGAAGAATGAAAAAGATCGCCATAGCCAATTGGAATGGATTTCTTGTCTTTCTCCATCTGAAGAGAAATAGAATGACAAAGATAAGGAAGTAGTAGCCTACTACCAAAAACCACAATCCTATGTGAATTTCTCGAATTATCATATCGAATGTTTGCAACATTTTCTTCTCTCCCTTCAGCGGACAGGTATCTGTAGCAGAAGTGTGCGTACTGACAAATAAAACTATGCCGGACCTTAAAAACGTACAAAACAATACACCTAAGCAATCTCTATATTCTGCAAACAGGCAGATTTCGTTGGTGTTGACTTGACTCCGGTTCGTCTATGGAAACTAAAACATGAAGATGGTAAGACAGAGGAATTCATAGATATCCGTAGGAAGGTAGGAAACAGAGTACTTAGAGCGTATCTGCTTGACTCTATTTTGGAATCGAAGAAATTTGATAGCACGAAAGCTTCACTCCGAGGGCCCAAGGATGAATTTCAGGACTTTGCCAAGTTTCTGGTGCTAATAGCAAGTGAAAACGAAGAGGAGTTCCGATTTCTAGTTGAAGCTGGAGTATATGAGAATCTCCGCATTGTTGGCACCGATAGTCAGAAAATTGCGGAAATTGAGCCAGATGCCATTGAGAAGTTGTTCACGAATGCCCTTCAAAGCCCTGAAGAATTCGGTTCATCTATAGTGATAAGTTTGGACAGCAAAATCATAATGAAATAGTTGAACACCTAGGAAGCTGTAATTATGGCCTTTGAACGTTTTGCGAAATGCCCGGTTTGTAAAAAGAAGACTGTGTTGAGGGTCCCGGAGGGTATTCTAAAGGAGGCAAAACGATTTCCATTTACAATCAAGGTTAAACATGGAAATCACTACTTCTATATCAACATAGATAGCCAAGCATGGATAACGGATATTCTCACACCGGAGTTAGTTGAATAGGCTAACCGATATAACGATCGGGTGCGCTATCTGTGTTTTCCCCTTGTGAAGCCCGATGTTCAATCTCGTTCATGGCCCATTCGATGAATTCTATGACCTGATTCACTCTATCATCAAGAATATCAAACTTTGATTTGAGTCCAAGGAAGCTTGCTACTTTTTGCATCACTTCTCTAGATGCCCGGTAGTCCAATTTGATTATACCAAGGGTTTCACCTAGAAAACAGGCTCCATCAAGATTGTGTCGCGTCGCAGCCCAAGCAGGGATGAACCCGTTTGCGCCAGTAATCACTCCCTCTCTTGTAGGAATTGTACCTTCAATTGACGCTATTCTTCCAAGCAAATCCGATGAACTTGCAGAAACAAAAATACGAGGGGGACCAGGGTAAGTCTTGAAGAATTCAGAATATCCTTGTTCATAAGCTGCTAGAGCATAAATTTCCTTAACCTTGAGGGACTTGAATTCCTCCACAACATAGTCAGCATATTCGAAAACTCCCTTTCCAGAAGCAGGCTGATAATCTGCAGTTAGAAGTAGAATATCATGGGGTTCGTCAGGAGCCGCCCGATATAGATAGATAGAAGATTTAGGAAAGCTAGTGATACCATCATGTACTGTTACGCGTGCGGGAAAATCATCGCTATAGAAATCCATTACATGAATTGCTCCGAGACTCTCAATCATGGCTTGAATAGCAATTCGTCCGACATTGCCGATACCAGGTAGTCCCATCACTGTAACAGGGTCCTTCAAATCAGTTCCCGATAATTCGATGTGTCGAAATTCACGCATAATTCCCAACCTAGAATTATTCCGCAACCAAAGCATTTGGCAGTATCGGTGAACATTAGAGGTTATAGAATCGAAGTGCATTTTCGGTAGTTTGTTTTGCAACATCTTCGAACGGGAGATCAAGAGTATCTGCGAGCATCTTGCATCCAATTTCGATATTTGCAGGTTCATTCCGTTTTTCTGTTGGGGAGAGATAAGGACCATCTGTTTCAAGTAGAATATTTTCCAGAGGTAAAATACGGGCAGCTTCAACCCTATTTCGTGATCTTGTAAAATTTGCAGGAAGTGTGATGTGCCAACCGTTTTCTTCAATTTGCTGCGCAACAGCAGGAGGTCCATCAAAGCAGTGCATCAATACTTCTCCACCAAACTCTCTCTCAAGAATCTCAGCAGCCTCAGCTTCGGCTTTTCTGGAATGTATGACTAGTGGTAAATTCAATTCGCTGGCAAGAGAGATGAAATCACTGAACAAAGGTTCCTGTGCCTTCCTCCCTGCAGCATCCTTTATCCAGTGGTAATCGAGTCCAACTTCACCGACAGATACAATATTCGATGCATATTTTCTTGTCAGAGATATAATAGTATCAGCATCGTTTCTTGTTAGTTGAGAAACACCACATCCAGCTGAATGGTAGATATACCCCCTGTGTTTGTCTACGATGCCAAGTGTACGACGAAACGAACCGGGACCAATCGAACTGGTTACCATCCCTACCAGACCTTTGGATTTTGCACGGGAAATGACCTTTTCTCGGTCATTCTGGAAGTTTTTCATGTCAATGTGGGTGTGTGCATCGAACAGCTTCATATCAACCACTCAGTTTGAATTGATGGTATACCCATGGGATTTACTTTAATTCTATTGGATTATGGCTAGGTCGGAACCGAATATGTCAGACGATAGCGCACGCCTCAAGGAGAAGACTGTACAAGTCACGATGCTCAATCAAAAGATGGAAGCATTACAAGCTCAACTAAGCGGGGCAACGCGCCGCAATACCCAGTTAGCTGAGCAAATCAAGGAGCTTCAAGAGCAGCTCTCTCAGAAAGATTATGATATCCAATCAATCCAGATGGAGCTTGATCGGACCAAGACTGCCCTAGAATCTGTAGGTCAGCAAATGCAAGGTATCAAAGCCAAAGAAACCTTAGAGATGGGCAGGAAGAAGCCAGTGACAGGAGATTCCGTAGCAAAAGAAGAGCTGCAACAGGCGGAGGTTAAGATTGCCCGTCTTCAAGGAGACATCAAGAAGTTATCTGAAGCAGCCACTTCTGTGATTCTTAAGAGGGAGGACGGTTTAGAGAAACTGAGTGAAACAATAAAGTTAGTTGGCGATATGCAGCATCGCATTTTCACTTTTGTAATGGAACAAAGAGCGGTCAAAAAGGACGAGCTT
>JARGGA010000290.1 GCA_029210805.1 Candidatus Thorarchaeota archaeon | reverse complement strand
TCTTGGTATTCGTTATTCCGAATGGAGCAGACTGAAAGCAGCTCGCGAAACGGTGGTGTGTAGTCTTGAGATTGATGATAAAGAATTCATGGTTCGTGTGAAAGTTTCGCGGGGAGCCGATGGTAGTATTGTCAATATCAAACCTGAATCTGACGATATTGTGAAGGTTGCAAAAGCAACGGGAATCCCAATACGAGAGCTCAAACCCCGAATTGTAATGCAAGCCCGTGCAGTGACCGAATAAGATACTTACGCTAATTTGCACTCAATGTATCTTCTATCTGACTGGACTATAGATTGATCAAGATATTGTATAGGTATCAGATTCTCGAATGCTCTAACACATAGTTTCGCATATGCTTGGGGGTCATATTTTGTTGATGCATCAAACAATTCGAGTGCCTTTACACGTCTAAAGGGACTTGGTGAATCAGAATCTACCATGACGTATTTTACTCTCTGCCCTGCATGAAGTTCTTTTCCGGCCTTCACAAGTTGTTTTGCCACTACTGCCGCTCTGGATGTTGCTAGGTATTCATTGGGTTCTCGAGTGAGTCGAGAATGCAGTACTAGGTCTCTAAGGTCGACATCGCCTTCCTTCAGATTATCAACAAAGTCTTGGCATACCGCATACGTTTCAGGAATTCTGTCGATGAATTCTTCCTTGTTACTGGCCCGGGCCAACACCTTCAACATCTCTTTCTGACAGTCTCCCACATAGAAGCATGTGTCTCTGCGTCTTGTTTCAATTCCTCTAGTCTTGATTCCTCCATTCCGAAACACTCCAAAATAACGGTTCAATGGCGCAATTGAGGGATGTAATCTCGAAGAAGGGACTACCAACCACTTGTAGACTCCCTTAAGGGA
Source organism: Candidatus Thorarchaeota archaeon (assembly GCA_029210805.1). Taxonomy (GTDB): domain Archaea; phylum Asgardarchaeota; class Thorarchaeia; order Thorarchaeales; family Thorarchaeaceae; genus MP5-2226. The sequence goes on along the minus strand of JARGGA010000290.1, from coordinate 3,715 downwards.
CATATCGATGTCAACAGCTTCACTTACGCTATCACAGAACTTTTGGAGTCTATCGTATTTCATTTTCTCTTTTGATGTAATCCAGAGCGAATCGACAATTCCGTGTATTGTTTCGAAACCCATCTCTTCTCCAATCTCTTGAGTTCTGAGAAGTACCTCTCTCGCAAATGCACAGACCGCGGTATGGGCTTCTACCCGTCCAAACTTTGCATTTTTGAAGCCTAGATACCCAAAGCAGGATACCAGCACTCCTTTGAGAGTGTTCTGTTTGAGTGCGTATTTCTTCGTATCCGTGCCACACAGAATCAATTCCTTGAACTCGTTCCTTTTCCTTACCACTACCTCAAGTGACCTAGAAACAATTCCTCGTCTACGATTGCATATTCTAAAACTAAGACCCGGAATATCGATACAGTATCTATAATCATACGGACACTGGGTTCTGGTACATATGGTTTCAGGACTGATATTTCGCGTTACCATCAATGTGGGATACATTGATGCAAAGTCTACTTCTGCAACGTTTTCATAGATGTCTGGGCGTGGCTGGAATATCAATCCGCCTCTATCAATGGTTGCTAGCTCGTTTACGGTCTTCAGATACTCTGGATTCCGTTTGACTGGTGGGATTAGGATACCCATCTTATGAGCTGTGTAGTATTGGACCGCAGCGTTCACACTACCTATTGACATTCGTGCTACTCTCTGCGGTCGGGAAAATGCCAATCTGCATCCCTCGATAACTCCTTCCATCCCCGACGGTGAATAGTAGAGGCTCTCCTTTCTGTCGATATGCAGACGCCCGTCAAACATAACTTGGTTGCCTGATTTGTAAACAATCTGATTGTATTGCCAGAAAGAATTGGACTCCCTATGTGTTACATCCAACTTCTTTCCATTTCGTGAGAAGACCAGTTCAACGTCATTAATTCTTGCTCGTAATGTCAAGTATCTGAAGAGCTGGTCGTCGCCACCTCTGGTAACAATCACATCTGGGTCGATGCGGTCAATCTGTTTTTGTAGGTCTAGCAGAATCTCTCGCTCGTCCTCGTTTTCTAGTCGAATGATTTGATTTTGGTTGTAGATCTCAATATGATGTATGGGATCGCTGAGTTGTGGGAACAATCCCTCAGACTCGATCAGGACCTCGATTCCCATCTCAGTGAGTTCTGGTGTGTCATATTCAGCATCCTCTCGACTATCAATACATGTTATGCCAGTCACCACTCCCCCTTTCAAATCGAAATTTACTCGTCCGAATGGGAAGATTTCACCAGCTATGAAGAATTGCTGTACCGGGTCAATATCAGCGTGGAATACAGTGGAATCAGGAAGTCGTTCCAGTATTTCAGCAACATCCCTCTGCATTCCAATCTCTGTGAAGACTTCGAGGACACGCCTAGGCTCTTCATCATAAACGCTTGTATATTTCTGTTCAATATTTACATTAACAACGTCTGGGTGGCTTTCGATTGATTGAATCAGGTTGCTCTCAGACCATTCCTGATTATCGAGTGCACTAGTACTTACAAAGAGACTTGGATAGAACTTGTAGTATGTATACCCCTGTGTCTTCCCATCAACCTTAATCCACAGAGTGAGAGCTCGCCGTTCATTGTCCACGGTAGCATCAATGAACCATCCTGTGTATTTCATAGGTGCCACTTCTTCTCCTCGAACTGTGCTACCTTCTCTCTGAGGTCCTGCAGTTCCTGGAGCATCTCGATAATTGTGGAGATTAAGACCACCTCTGTCACTCTTGGGGTGGTCATCATGGTACCTGCGTCAGCACAGGTTCTTGCATAGTCGAAAATGCGATCAAAGTTCTCTCTCTGAGGAGGTTTCAGAGTGCGTTTGAAGGGTTTCCATCTTGCTTCTTCAATATCTACTGCATTGCGAAATGTTCTTGCGGTACGTCCCAATACTATCATCTCATTCAGGTCGTATCTATATCAACGGGGGTTAAGTCTAGGCACCATAATCATAGGATGTGACGAATTGTTACCTTTTCTCTGGCTCTTTTTCCCATTGAACGTACATTGCCAAGGCGGAGTGGTCCCCGAAAGTAAGGAACTATAGTCACAAAGAACTTTAATAACCTATGAAACTCTCAAATTCCAAGTGGTCGCGCTACATACAGGTGGGTAGCAATTAATGGTTACTGCGCTCTTCAAAGTCGTACTTATGGGAGATGGTTCTGTAGGCAAGACAAGTCTTAGACGAACCTATATGGGTGAGGGATTTAAGGCTCAATATATGATCACGATAGGTGCCGACTTTGCAGTCAAGAAAATGTCACTTGCAGGTGGGCATGACGTGAGCATACAGATTTGGGACTTGGCAGGCCAAGAACACTTCAAGAGCGTACGTTCGACTTTCTACAAGGGTGCCCAGGGTGCACTTGCTGTGTACTCAACCGTTGAACGCTCTTCTTTTGATAATATCAGTGAATGGTTGGAGGAGTGTTGGGGCAACGCAGGAAAGAAGATTCCTATTGTATTGATCGGCAATAAGACAGATCTTCGCGACCAATTCAAAGATAACCCAGTGATGCAACAGACAATTGTGACCACAGAGGAAGGTCAGAAACTAGCAGACGATATCGCAAAGATGGGGACCCACACCTCATTCATCGAAACCTCGGCCAAGACCGGTCAAAACGTAGAAGCGTCCTTCCTTGAACTTGCCATCAAAATATTGGAGGCAGGCGGACTAGTTTAGAGAAGCATATCTTGGATATGCAATATGAGGTTGAGATTTGATTACACTTGAGATTCAGAATCTTGAGATTGATCTGATTATTGATTTTCTTAGCAATCAATGTTCAGATATATTATCTAAGGTTTGGCGTGAAGGGGATATTGTAGCTGGCGTGTTCATACTTGAGGATTCAGAAAAACAGAACCTGGGCATAAATATCACGACTATTGTTGACTATGGCGCATCCACTGAAATTTGCAAGGTAACTGTTCATGCTGCACGAACAGCAGGCGTTGAAAATGATGCAACTGCTGCTGAAGAGCGTCTAAGGAAGAAACTGATTGACTTTGCAGAAGAGAATGAGTGGACTTGGCGATAATATGGACCATCTTACATCTTTCACAATCTTTTTACACGCTCCATGTGGGCTCGATTTAGTAACCATGCGGTGTTGTTAATGGAATCCAAAGAACTTTCATTATTTCTCAAACGCGAGACCCTCAAACCAGCGGCCAATGTGGCTGGGGATATTACTCGCCGATTTGCTATGAATAAAGTAGGCCGCATGGTAGCTGCTGCCCAACAGGATAGAACCATTCGTCTTTATGATGCACAGAATTGTGACGAAATGCAACGAATGCAGGATGATGTGCTTTGTACATCCATTGCATTTAGTCCACTAGGTGATATCATAGCAACAGGCAGTGTAGGCCGGGTCGTCAAGCTTTGGGATATCCGACATGGTACGCCAATTGCTAGTCTCGAAGGCCACACCTACCCGGTTCTAGGACTATCCTTCTCACCTGACGGAAATCGGCTGGTTTCAGCAAGTGGTGACACTACGCTAATTGTGTGGGATATTGATAATCTGAAGCAGATACACCAGATGAAAGGACATTCTCTATACGTTGTAAATTGTGATTGGGATCCTAAAGACAATCGAATTGTATCCTCCTCTGTTGATGCATCTATAATCGAGTGGGATTCCAATTCTGGAAAACCCCTTAAACGTCAT
>JARGGA010000289.1 GCA_029210805.1 Candidatus Thorarchaeota archaeon | reverse complement strand
GCCCCTCAATATCTGCAATATCAAATCCCAGTTCGGTGGCCATACCCTCTGGATCCAATTGTCCTCCTTGATGAAGTGATTTCTCCAATTCCTTAAAGAGTGCAGATTTGGAAACCATTTTCGCATCTTTGTCTAATACAGTATCGGTTTCAATTCCTGCAATAATGGCTTCTACGGTGCCAATGTCAGAATCATAAGTTGAAGCAAGTTGGTCAGGAATTACTAAACCTCCGTCATCGAGTGTTTGCTTGACCATTCGTCGTAGCCAAGATACTGATAGATAGTTGCCACCTTTTGTTAGCACTACACGAAGACCAAATCGACGCAGGATAGCGGCAAGCTCAACTCGGCTTATAGTCCATTTTTCTTGAAATTTGTCTGTATTGACAATCCCGGATTTTTGAACCTCATCAAGTATCCAGCTGCGCATTGAGCGATACGAAATGAAATGACCATCTTTGGATTTTCGGATACCTTCATGGTTTTTGAGAACTCGATCTGCAAGACCCGCATCTATCCCAATTCTTTTGGCAACAACGGATGATTCAACAATCCCTTCCAAATCAACATCATCTACTAACCGAGACCGTAGTTGCTCAAGAGTCATTAGAGAACCATCATCAGTAGAAATCAATGTCAATCCAGATTGTTTCAAGATTTGAGCCAGTTTTTCAGAAGGAATCTTGAAACGCGCAGATTCCTCATTCAAGTCAATTGAACCTAATTGCTCTAGCTGGGATAGCAAATTGTCCTGCAGGGTGTGTGTGGGGAAAAGCATTCCATCACCGGATTTGACAAAATCCCATTTGTACAGTCTAACAACAGCGAGGATATCATCTGCAGGGAGATCTAATCGTTCAGATTCAGAGTCCAAGTCAAGGTATCCTTTCCTACTAACGCTTCGTTCCAATGTGGAGAGAAGCCACCTAACGGAATACATCATTTTAGAAGAGGATTGCCAAGTATACCATCCCCAGGATTTCACCAGACTTACAAGCTCGTCTATATTGACCTGCAAACGTTGTGCTTCAGCCACCACATCAACACGACCTTGAAGGTCAAGTGAGTCTCTGATTCGGCTCTTCAAGTCTGGTACCAGTAGATAGTCACCATTGGTTGTGAGAAGTATATCAAGTCCTTCTCGAGCACATATATCTTCAAGGAGCTGACTGACATCTGAAGGAGCAAGGTCCCATCTTATGGCTTCTTTATCCGTGTGAAGAATCGAATTGTTGACTATAGTATCCTTCAATTTCGAGCCTAAAAGAGGAATTGATACTACACTTGTTCTTGAGAAACTCAGCAATGCATTTTTGCAACGGTTGATTAGTCCCATTAATGACTTGGTGTCAATCCAATTTGCATCTGTGTATTCAATGAGCTCAGTAAGAGAAACAGATGACTTCACAAACATGAGGTTGTCAATTTCGTCTGTTAATTGAGAACGCCTCTTTAGCATCCATCGAATATATCCGCCAATCACTAGAATAGACAAAGCTAACGCCAGTAAGAGTGACACCAATGACTCATCAAGAGGAAAAATCTGCAGATACATCACGCTACCTGTGTCAGTTCTTTAGAGGGTCACGTCCTTGTTTCGCATGTATTTCTTGTAGATTTCCATTCCAGCTATTGAAGGCACCGCAGCAAAGATGCAAAATAGCCAATCGAATAGAGTTAATGGAAGGAAGTAGAACTCTAACCCAAATGAAAAGAGTAACTCTTGAACTATTGGCACATACATTAGGAGCATGAATGCAAGATATATCAATCCAAGCAGGATGGCAAATCTCTCAATCCCGGGCTCGGATATACTCTTATGAAGGGGAGAATTAACACGCCGAATGACCAAGACGATGATACTTTCAACAAGAAGTATTATGGTTAGGAGCATAGTTGTCGCTTTCATAATTTGAAAATTCCAAAAATCAGGTAGTTGTGCCGGGTCAGTATAGTATCCGGCCAAGTTCTCAGGTACAATATCTAGAAGACCATTCCAGCCGGTGAGTGTGATAGCATACACAATGGCGGTGCATATCACCATCAAAGAAACTCCAATGGCCATCAGCTTTGCCAAATTCATAGTAATGATTTCCTCACTATCACGAGGTCCTTCTTTCATTGCATTTGGTGATGTTTTGTCAAATACCAAGGCTAGTCCAGGGAAGGAGTGAGTAGTCGCAACAAGGAGAAGTTGTTGCCAGTTCTCCAGCATTATGAAACCTGCGGGTAGTAAGAATAGACCTCCGAAGAAAATGATGCTCTCGAAAAGATTGATAGCAATGTAAAAGAACACCATCATTCGTATCTTGTTGAATAATCCACGACCTTGATGCACTCCAGTCACAATTGATGAAAAACTGTCATCTGTGATAACCAGGTCTGCTGCTTCTTTTGCAACATCAGTGCCAGTGATTCCCATTGCGATACCAGCATCACTCATAGCAAGAGCTAGCGCATCATTTACGCCATCACCAGTCATAGCAACAACTTTACCTTGGTCTTGATAACGTTCGACGATTACCTGCTTATGATCAGGATTAACACGCGCAAAAACATTCACGCGCGCAAAGCGTTCATTGGACAGATTCTCAATCTCACTTCCCTCAACAGCTAGTGAGTTGACATTGTAGATGTTGAGATTCTCGGCAATTGTCTTTGCAGTTGCTGCAGCATCTCCGGTTATCATAATTACATTGATTCCAGCGCTGTGACAATCATTTACGGCTTCTTTGACACCTTCACGGGCAGGATCAACAATGCATGCAAGACCTAGATACACCAAGTCCTGTTCGGTATCAGCTCTGGCGTTTTCTCCAGTCGGAAGAGTGCGGATTTTCTTATATGCTAGAGAGATTACTCTATAGCCCCTTGAAGCGAAATCATCAGCAAGTTCGCGTATTTTTTCAGACATCGCATCATCTAGAGGTACCATTTTCTTTGAAACTGCATACCGATTACAGCGATCCAAAAGGACTCTTGTTGCGCCTTTCGCCAGTACAATGTAATCATTCCCATCTTTGCATATTTTTGCCATTCTCTTAAATTCAGAATCAAAGGGGAATTCCATTTCAATAGGATATTTTTCTTTTATCTCAGCGGTGTTAAGACCACTTTTCCTGAATAATGTCAGAAGAGCGGCATCAGTTGGATCGCCCATCGGAATATACATGATTCCTTGGCCAGGTACTTCCTTGGCCATTATCTCAGAATCATTATTTATTCCACCACAGGTTAATAGGAGTCTGAGGTCTGTGTGCGATTTCGGGTCGTCAAGGGATATGGCATCATATGGTGCAGATTCATCAAAACGAGAGGGGTCCTTCAGCTTCATTATGTGTCCCTCTGGTTCATATCCATCTCCTGTGACTGTGTAAAGGCTCTCTGTGTCCCACACAAACCTCACTGTCATCTCATTCTTCGTCATGGTGCCAGTTTTATCCGAGCATATCACACTCACTCGTCCAAGACTCTCAACTGCGGAAAGATCACGGATAATGACTCCAGCTCTAGCCATAGCTAGTACACCTGTAAGCAGAACGATGGTAGTGAGCAATGGAATATTGATAGGCATGATTGTCATTGCACTAGTAATCCCATCAGATACTGTAGTAACAATTTGATCCAACTCTGAAATCGGTGGTATTCCTGCGAATAGACGCTCCAGAAAGATTGTCCATACTATCGAAACAACCATCAGGATTACAGCGGCTATACCCAGATATTTGGCTAATCTGTTTACCTTCTTTCTAAGAGGTATATCGCCGGTGTTAAGTGCTTCAAGGGTTCCCTGAATTTTTCCAATCTCAGTATTTCCGCCTGTAGTTGTTGCAACTGCTCTCCCAGTACCGGTGGCAATATAGGTTCCAAAGAAAATCATATTGCGCATATCTGTTAGAGGGACATCAGCCTCGACTGAGAGTGTGTGGTCCTTTGTAACTGGAACGCTTTCTCCTGTGAGTGAAGCTTCATTGGCAGTGAGATTAGAACATGAAATGAGTCGCGCATCTGCAGGAATTTTGTCACCTTGGTCAAGAATGAGTATATCCCCGGGGACAAGTTGGTCAGGAGATATATTTTGTTCAGTGCCATCCCGTAGAACACGTGTATCTCCAGTCGTTAGCTTCTCCAATGCTTCAAGTTTCTTCTGTGCTCTGAATTGCTGGAATATAGCGACAATGCAGTTGATTGAAACAATTGCCAGCCAGAACATTGCTTGATTTAATTGGCCACTGCTAAAGGATTCGATAGCAGCTACCTCTTCAGGGTTGGTGGGAATTGGTGCAATATAGGGATAAAGTAATGCAAGGAAAACCAAGGCGAATGAACTGAGCAAGTATATGTTGATGAGCCAATTGAGTATTGGAGCAAGATACACCTTCCATACTGAGCCCTTTATTTTCTGTATTGTATTTGGTCCATAAAGACTCAGTCGCTTGCTAGCCTCGCCCTCTGATAAACCACGGCTGGAATCTACTTCCAGATTCCGGAGAACATCATCCAATGGCATATTATGGTACCGAGGCTGGGGTTTTTTGATGGTGGCTGTATCTGGTTCAGACAATGTTCAGTCCCTCATTGGTT
>JARGGA010000288.1 GCA_029210805.1 Candidatus Thorarchaeota archaeon | reverse complement strand
TCTTCCAGAACAGCCGAAGATACATAGAGAGGTGATGCGCATTTATTGCAGGAGAACATGAGTAATCATCCCTGTTATACAATAATTGCTTCTGTGGCTATAAGAACATTAACCACACATACTACTTTCAGAGAAAATGATTGGGTTGTTGCAATTGCTTTGTAATTACGAGGTGCCAGGTGTATCTATACTCTCAAGTAGAGTGTCAGCAACTTTCTTGACTTTGCTTCGATAACCTCTTGTTGTATAAACTCTCACAGTCTTTAGTTTCCTACCAAAGCTACGAGCAACCCCACTTAGTTCCTCAACTGGCCAGAACTCATACCCTTTCGAACCGCGCTCATAAAGAACTAGATTATCCAGACTATGTTTTCCTGGATAGTAGCTAACTGAGGGTCTATCCGGATAGTCAACATAGATGTTTTTTACATCGATAGCAGCATCATCAGCAATCTCCTGTTCCACAGAAAAGAGTCCGTCGGGAGTTGATATCTTTTTTAGAAATGCATCATCTGCCACTGACCGTGCACTAGCTTGCTTAATGAGAATCCGTTTTCGATAGTCGTTGAAAATCCTTTGAGCTGTCTTCATTCCCTCTGAATCATCTGTGCTAACTGATAGAAGAATATCGTGAGCCGTCAAGTCATCACTTACCATGAAATCGTCAAGATTCTCACTAGGAAATGGAATAATTCGTGAGCCGGCTTCATCCATAACTCTTAGCAGCATTAATTCAGCCGCTCGAATTGTTTTATGATAGTAAACTGCATCAAACATATTTGCAGCAGCAGAGAGATATGATTCAAGTGTATAGAGCGCACCTCGTTCAAACGCCATTTTGTTCTTGGCAATCCGGGTTGCGCCAAAAAGTCGTCTGAATTCAAGCTGAGCATACTCGACCCCTGCGAAATAGGCATCTCTCTCCAGATTGTCCACAAGTTCTGGATTGATCGGTGTAGTCAACAGATCGGTACGAATACCCTTGATGGGAACCCCTTTGGTAATTAGGTCCTTAATTTCTGAAATGCTATACGAACCATTTTTCAAAATATCAGCAACTGGTGTATCTTCCGCGATTAGTGTTGCCATTTTCTTTCGGTTGTATCCACGGGCAGTTAGATATTCATCCATAACATTCGCCCATGGCCCAAAGGATAGAGTTAGTAAAATTGATGCCAATCGAGTCTTTTCGACTTCTTCCATTTCGCCATCAAGGCTCTCAACAAACACACGTGAAACATGGACTACTCCAAGCAATCTCCCCATTAATGAAGAATCGGCACCTGGAAAAACGAGATGTATCCCTGCGGGAGACCGAATGTTTCGAAGCCTTTGCGTAAGTCTGAGGTCCAAAATTTTCTTTTCAAGTTCTGAAAGACCAACATATCCATGAATGGGATCTTTAATTTGGAGGACCGAAGGAAAGTCTGTGATTGGCATAGGTAACGCTCTGAATGCGCATTTCCTCAATATATGCTTGACTATTGTGAACCAATTATGACATTACAGGAACTTTTTGGATATTTTGTGAGTGTCTGCAACTAGGTATGAAGATTATCCCTAATCTCTAGGTGAAAGTTCTCATCAGTACATCCCAGCGATGCTGTATGTAATCCTCGAATTCCTTGAGCTTCTTCTCGTCCTTCTTAGGCCTGAAGAGATGAGAGAACCGTCCTTGGAGTTTGAAGAACTCTTCAATCGGTTTGCGTTTCTCTGGATCTTGAAATCTCTTGCTCTCACGACCCAAGGTAAATTCTTCACCAACGCGCTCCCACTGAATCCAATAGCCAGTTTCAACAGCTAGTTTACCAATCTCCACTCCCTTTTCGACGGGATAGTTCCATGCCTGTGGACAGGGTAGAAAGATGTGTATGAATTTTGGACCCTCAATATCCTTGGCTTTCTTGACCTTATCATAGAGGTCTCTTGGATAAGAGGAGTTTGCAGTTGCCTGATATGCCGGTTCGTGGGCTGCAACAATGAGGTCAAGCATCTTCTCGGGTTCACTCTTGCCATACCAAGTAGTAGTTGTCTTGGCAAAAAGCGGAGTGGCACTAGAACGTTGGGTTCCAGTATTGCTATAGACCTGATTATTGTAGCAGACATAGAGGAAATCGGTTCGTCTTTCGAACGCGCCGCTTAGCGCCTGAAGTCCAATATCAAATGTTCCACCATCTCCGGCCCAGACCATTACTGTTGTATGATCCCTTCCCTTTGCTTTGAGAGCTGCACGAACTCCGGATGCTGTTGCACCAGAAGCCATGAAAGCGGTGTTCAAAACAGGAATTCCTAGACCACTATTTGGCCACAAAGATTGAACAACACTGGTACAGCAAGCAGGTACGACCTGGATGACATCGCCTTCAAAGGCTTTGTGCGCATGACGTAATGCGACCATATCCTGGCAACCTGCACAAGCAGCATTACCCTTCAGCACATATTCCTTCAATGGCATTTCTTTTGTTGTAACCATCTTGTTCACCTCAAATCGTGCCAGACTTCTTCGGCACCGGTATCACCATTTTCAACTGCTTTTACTGTGTCAAGGATTACCTCCTTGATGTCTGTTACAGTCATATCACGACCACCAAGACCACCAATGTAGTCTTTCACAATTGGTCGATGTTTTGTATTGTATAAAACTGAACGAATCTCTCCAGCAATATGACCTCCGAAACCGTAAGATACACCTCTATCAAAAGCAGCGATACCTTTTACCTTGGAGGCGAGACCGCGTACGGCATCAACGGGGAAGGGACGAATCATTCTCATTCGGGCATTTCCAACTTTGTAACCCTCTTCACGGAGTTCGTCAACTGCATCCTTTGCTTCAGCGCCCATTGATCCTTGTGAAGTAATGACTACTTCTGCATCATCACACTTGTAGCAGTCAATTGTGCCACCAAAATGCTTGCCGAAGATTTTCTTGTAGTCACGCTCTACTTCAGCGTATACTTCGTGAGCATTCAACATTCCTTCGTGCATCCCGTATCTGAATTCTTGATAATGTTCAGGAAAGACGATGTTTCCATGTGAAACAGGATTCTTCGGATCCATCGTCCAATGGGGTGGAGTATAGGGGGGGAGGAATTTGTCTACTTCTTCAGGTTCCAGATAGTCGTATGGCTGTAATGTGTGGCTCAAAACAAAACCATCAGCATTGACCATCACCGGCATGAGAACTCGCTCATCTTCTGCTAGTTTGAACGCCTGGATAATTGTATGATAGAACTCGTCAACGCTCGCGACATGGAACTGAATCCAGCCCGTATCACGCTGGGACATTGAGTCGTCGTGTGTAACGTGGATGTTCCAACTTGGAGAAACTGAACGATTTACGTTAGCAAGTACGATTGGGAGTCGAGCTGCCGCAGTCCAGTGGAGCGCTTCATGCATTAGCAGCAACCCATTCGAGGATGTAGCGGTAAAAGAACGCGCTCCAGTCGAACTTGCTCCAATACATGCAAACATTGCAGAGTGTTCAGATTCCACACGAATGAACTGACCGGGCCAATCGCCTCGTTCATTCAGAAGCGCAAGTTGTTCGGGAATAGTTGTTGCAGGAGTAATAGGATAAGCGGCTACTACTTCAACTCTTGCAGACATAACTGCACGAGCTGCAGCATAGTTGGCACTCATGAGTTCAGTTTTCATGCTTTCGCCTCCTGCTGTGCTTCTCCGGTTCGGACCATCTCAATGCATTTTGGTGGGCAGACCTGGGAGCATATCCCGCAGCCTTTGCAATAATCATAATCGATGGTAGGGGATCCATCATCATCCAATGAGATAACCGCCTCCGGACAATGGAGCCAACAAGTTCTGCATTTGTTGCAGCTGTCGTAATCAATCTTCGGCTCAAAAGTTCTCCAGCTTCCTGTCTTACCCGTAGCACCGATTCCTGGCTTAGAGTAGGATGTTTTAGGCATATCAGCCCGACCCTTTGGGTCTGTATTCACTTCATTGACCACAGCAGCACATCCAATCGCGTCTTTACACATCCCGCTCAAAATACGAACAACTTAAGCATTATGTTGTAGGGTGTTCACATCAGAGGAGAATATAACATGGACTTCAGCGTCACTATGGTTCAGATGTCTTGTCGAGAAGGAGATCGCCAAGCGAATTTCGACAATGCAAGTGAAATGCTGGCGGGGCATAGGTCAAATTCATCGATGGATTTCATCGTACTGCCTGAACTCTTCGCCATTGGTTTTCGATATTCAGATTATCCAGATTGTGGTCCGGGGGTTCCAGGTCCAACAACTGAATTTATCCAGAACCTTGCGGAAGAGCATTCATCATATGTAGTCGGAAGCGATATAGAACAGGCAGGCTCCAAATTCCTGAACACATTGATAATGTCAAGCCCGAAAGGAAAGGTGCTCACCACCTATAGCAAGGTACATCCTTTTCAGAATGAGAAGGAAGTCTTTACGGGTGGGGAGTCACTGGTCATTGCTGATTTAGGATCAATGAAAGTAGGTTTGGAAATATGCTATGATATCAGATTTCCTGAACTCACTCGTGCGTTGGCACTGAATGGGGCAGAATTAATTCTCATGCCTGCAGCATTTCCAGACCCTAGG
>JARGGA010000006.1 GCA_029210805.1 Candidatus Thorarchaeota archaeon | reverse complement strand
GTACATTTTGGACTTACAAGCAACGATGTCAAGGATACTGCTCTAGCACTCCAACTGAAAAGCGCTTACAAAATTCTCCTGCCACAGGTTGATCTGTTGCTTGAAGCTCTTGCAGTTCGAGCGAATGAGTCCGCCGATATTGTAGCAGTGGGTAGGTCTCATGGGCAGCATGCGGTACCAATCACCTATGGTCTTCGATTTGTAGTATGGTTGGATGAGATTCTTAGACATAGAGAACGACTCGTTGAGGCACGGAAACGGGCAATCGTAGGGAAAATTGCTGGAGCAACAGGAAGTCATGCAGCACTTGGCAAAGTGGGACTGGAACTCCAACAAAAAGTCATGGAGAACTTGGGCCTTCACGCACCAATTGCCACAACTCAGATCGTGCAACGAGACAGACTTGCTGAGTCAATTTTGACCTTGGCCAATCTTGCGGCTAGCATTGAAAAATTCGCAACGAATGTAAGAAATCTTCAACGAACTGAAATTGGCGAGGTGTTCGAACCATTTGCAAAAGGAAAACAAGTGGGGTCCTCAGCAATGCCCCACAAACGCAATCCAGTGTCCTGTGAGAAGATATGCGGGATTGCACGATACACGCGCAGCCTTGTAGCACCAGCATTGGAGAACGTGATAAGCTGGGAAGAGAGAGACATAACCCATTCATCAACGGAACGATTCGTGGTGCCACAGGCATTCATTCTGGTGGATTATCTTGTACGCGAGATGACTAGAGTCATTCATGGATTGGAAATTGATACTACTGCTGTTGAGCTAAATCTTACAATTTCAAACGAGGCGATTTTGAGTGAATACATCCTGACTCAGCTTACAAAATCAGGTCTTGAAAGGCCAAAGGCGCATAATATTCTACGAAACCTAAGTGTAAAGGCTAGAGAACAAGATACAACTCTTCTGAAATTAGTTAAGACTGATGTGAAGACCAAGGAAGTCCTGAAAGGAACGGAAATTGATATTGACAAGTATTTTGATTCCATTCGGAAAACCTCAAAGCATATTGTTGAAATCTCAGTGAAGAAATTCAGGGAAACTGTAAATACGACAGAATAAAATGTACAATGAATCAGGAGGATATGACAAGTCATGAAGAAATTGCTTGTAACATTAACACCTTCAGAGAGCAAGAGATTGATAGCAAAGGGAATGTTCGCATTGGAGGAAGTGCAAACCGCCCTAAAGGAGGGATACCTCTGCATCACATTAGGAACAACGTCAAGCTATCTTGTTGAAGAAATACTGGGCGAATATGATAAGACAACACACATGGCGGGCGTTACAATCGACAAGGGATTGACGGTTTTACAGAAAGACAAACGCGCTTTTGATGCAATATTTCACAAAGGTGAATATCTGGAAGGGAAAAAGGTAGTAGATGTTCTGGAACACATGGGTCCAAATGATGTGATCATTAAGAGTGCTAATGCACTAGATGAAAACATGGTGCCTCTGGTGTTGCTTGCAAGTGAAACTGGAGGAACAATAGGATCATTCATTGGAACTGCTGCTGCAAAAAATATTGATGTGATAATGCCCACGGGTCTCGAAAAGTGCATCCCAATAGAGTATGAAGATATCATCGGACGATTCGGAAAGGATGATTGGGACTATTCGATTGGTATGCCAGTTGGTATAATTGCAGTTTCGGGGGGAATTCCATTCACAGAAATTGAAGCACTTGAAACTCTATTTGGGGTTGAGGTTCTTCCAATTGCAGCAGGAGGAATCAACGGAGCTGAAGGGTCAGTTACCTTATTCATAGAAGGTGACGATGATGACATTGAAAGCGCCTACGAATTCATGCTGACTCTCAAAGGCGAACCGCCGTTCCCCAAGGTTGAGCATGTGGTATAATGCATTAGATGGTGGATGATATAGGAAATGGTAGATGATGTAGTAATTCGAACAGAAGGTTTAACGAAAATCTTCGAGAAGGGCAAGAAACGAGAAGTTGTTGCCCTAAAAGATGTAAACCTTCAGATTGGACGGGGAGAGGTATTCGGTTTGCTAGGTACCAATGGTGCTGGCAAGACAACGCTTATTCGTCTGCTAGTCGGATTACTCACCCCCACGGAAGGAAGCGCTACAGTGTTAGGAAAAAACATTGTAAAGGATATGGCGTATATCCGTCAACGGGTTGCACTTCTACCTCAAGAAGCGGGCATCTATGATCGACTAACTGCAAGAGAGAATCTGATATACTACGGAGGTCTCTACGGTATTCCAGAAGTAGAACTCAATGAGCGTGCGGATAGGCTTCTTGAGATTGTTGGGCTTAAAGAAAAGGAGGACTTCCAGGTAAAGGGATTCAGTGGTGGAATGAAGAGAAAGGTCTTAGTAGCCAGAACCCTCGTCATAGAACCTGAAATTGTATTTCTAGACGAACCAACCACAGGAATTGACACCCTTGGAGCCCGAGTTGTTCGCAATTTGTTGAAAGTCCTTAGCTCAGAAGAAAATCGTACAATCATACTAACAACGCATGATCTCAACGAAGTATCTGAACTATGTGACAGAGTTGGAATTCTCAACGAGGGGAAACTTATTGCAGTTGGTAAACCTTCGGAACTCGAAGAGAAGTTTAAGGCAGCTAACCTTGAGGATGTGTTTACAGGATTGGTAACTGGAGAAGGCGTCTATGGAGGAGATCATCTATGAATCTGCCTAGAATGGATACAAAGACATACTGGATGCTAAAGAAAGAAATCAAAGAAGTACTACGTTCCAGATGGTTGCTTGTTGGATTCATCATTAGTCCTCTGTTTGCTTGGGTCTTCGAAGGGTTCTTCCTCTCATTCATTGTAACGGTTTCTGTCGAAGAACCAGAGCTTGTGTACATAACCAATGATGATCATGGGTTATGGGGAAATACACTCTATGATTCAATTGAAGGTTTCAAAGATTCCCTGAAAATAAGTGAGCTTGTTGATATCACCAAACAACAGGGCGATGAAATGGTTGAGAGTAAGACCATCACGGTATGGGTGTATATACCTGCCAATTTTACGCGAGATTTGAACGAAACAACGCAGTCGCAGTTGATAATATGGACAAACTCCGCAAGTTTACGAGCATCATCAACAGCGACTCTTATCGAGTGGTATGCAAAGCTAGTCATAAATGAGGAGATAACTATTCGTGATCTTACAGTTGACAGACCCACAATTTCTCCTGAAGCGACCTTTGGACATCAGCTAGCAATCTTTCTAGTAATGATTACCTCAGTACTTGCCCCCTCCCCATATGTCAGTAAAGCCTTTGCGGGCGAACGAGAGAGACATACTCTAGAAGCTCTACTGGTTGTTCCTATGAGTAGAATCAAGATCCTTGGATCGAAAGTTGTAGCCGGTATACTCCTCACAATGATATATTCAGCATTTACAGTTGTAGGGATTCTTTTCTACAATTGGTGGATAGCATTCCGAGTATCTGGCTTTCCGCCCGATACAGCAAGTGGCTTCATAAACCTCTACACAATAAATCCAGCTTCTATTCCGTTGATATTCTTCTGTCAATTTCTTATACTACTGTGTGCAATAGGAATTGGAATAACGATTTCAACGCTAGCAAAAGATCAAGCAAGTTCGGAATCCATCAATAACCTTGTGCTTTTGGTTCCAACCTTTGTGGTAGGAATACTTGGATTTGTGGGAAGTATCAGTCAATATGGGGGACTCTTTGGAGCGTTTGTATATGCCATTCCATTCACGCATGCTGTGATCATACTGAATGGCGTGCTCTCTGGAGTAGCAACCCCTCTGAGCATCTTGGGCAACATCCTATATCTAGTTGGAACCACAGTTCTATTCCTGATTATAGGAGCGAAACTGTTCGAGCGAGAAGCCATTATTTCATAGAATCAAATGGTCTATCTAACAGGCCATTTTGGTTCTATCTTGACGCCGGCTCGTTCAATCAGCTTAGTACTGTGTTCACGAGCGAGACTCCGTACCTTAGCTTCATCCAGTGTGAGTAATTTCTTCTTCTCCATGAGCAAACGCCCATCTACAATCACGGTATCAACATAGTGTCCACTGCCAGAATAGACTAGGTTTGATACGGGATTGGTATTTGGAGTCAGTCCAATGTCATCCATGCCAATGATGATGATGTCTGCTTTCTTTCCTACTTCAAGAGAACCGACTTCATCTTGGATTCCCATTGCGACTGCACCATTCAGAGTAGCCATTTCTATAACTTGCTCAGCTGGTAAAACAAGAGGGTCATTAACCATAGGCTTGTGAATTAATGCAGTAAGTCGCATCTCTTGAACCATATCGTACGTGTTGTTGCTAGGACCTCCATCACACCCTATCGACACTGGGACCCCCGCTTTCATCATTTGAGGTATCTTTGCGAAACCTGATGCGAGCTTAGTATTGCTAGAGGGACAATGTGAGATGTTGGTCTTCGTTTCAGCCAACAATTCAAGTTCTTTGTCTTCAAAGTGAATTCCATGTGCAAAGACCATATCGGAGCCCAGCAAGCCCATATCCTTGGCAAAGCTTGTGAGATTCGGATAGCCATTGTCTTTCACATACTCAACATCATCAACAACCTCACCAAGATGCATGGTCATTCCAGTCTTCTTCTCCCTGGCTAAGCGAACGACTTCTTTGAAGAGATTGTGACTTACACCGCCAAGAGACCTTAGACCATACCAAATTTGTAATCGTCCATCGGCTCCTCCATGCCATTTCTTGTACATCTCATCTGTTTCTTTAAGACAGTCATCGGCATTTTCCACCATTCCAGGATACATTATATCCGGATTATCTGCATAACCAGTAGAGTCCATCACAATTTTAGATAATGCCGCCCTCATTCCAGCAGTTTCTACGGATTGTGAAATTGCATCGAGTCCATACCGAGTATGAATCATACAATCAAGGAATGATGTTGTACCTGTTCGTATCATCTCAGCCATGCATAATTCTGCTGATACAACTCCATCCGTTCCTTGAAAATTTCCTTGAAGAACCCAAACATAGCCCTTCAGCCAATTCACTAGAGAGACATCGTCTGCGCACCCACGAATCAAAGCTTGAGAAAGATGGACATGTGTATCGATAAGCCCGGGCATCACAATCCCGTTCTTGGCATCTATAACAAGATCCGCATTATATTTGGAGTGTGCATCTGTCTTCCCAACGTCAACAATCTTCCCATCTTCAATATAGATGGCTCCTTCTGTAATAATCTCTCTCTTGGGGTTAACTGTGAGAATGTACCCGTTTTTAATCAGAATACTTCTTGGAGAAGTCATAGATGTTCCTCCGAATCACTTTCTGAAAGGTGTTTGCAATCATAACAGTTTTGGTAGAAGGTTATTCCCCGATGAGGAATCTGATTTCAACCTCAAGGCCTTCTTCAGAATGTCCTTTAACTCGGTCTAGAACCCTTAATGGTGAGTCATACTTTCTCGCTAGACGTCTAACTAGGTGAATACCAACACCACTGGACCGACGAGTTGGGTCAAATAGCCTAGTCTTTTGGGTTTCATCCAGGCCAGGACCATTATCTGAAATATGTACAGAAAAATGACGGTTTTCCTTCTTTCCGAATATCCAAATCCGCTTATCGCTTCGAGGATTGTGTTTTACAGTGTTTTCCATAAGGTTCCAAAACAAATGTCCAAGAGCCCGATCCGCCCTAACGATAAGTTGATCCGGCAAATCCGTAACCTCTGGATTTATCCCATATTGTCCGGAGAAAAGGCGAATCTGTGTTTGTAGAATATATACCAAATCGATTTCAACTAGGGGTTCGCTTTTTGCCTCCTCTGCACGGCGTACATTACTTATTAATTCTATACAACGACTAGCCCCATCCAAGACGTAGCGTCTTGCATTGTCAACTTGATCAGGAGTGGACTCTCCATCGAGTAAGTCGGCTCCTGCTAGGATGAGCTGTAATTGGTTACCTATATCGTGCAAGAGGAGATCAAGAAGAAAACGGGCTTCAGCTTCGGCTCGCTTCAGTTCCGAAACATCTGTAAACACTGCAAAACTCCCAAGGTAGTTGTTTGAAGAATCAAACCATGGAGATGCGTGCACAATAGCAGGTATAAGTTCACCAGATTTGTGGATCAGGTCAAGCTCATATTGCTCATGCTTGCCCAATTTGCGCTCGGCTACTTTTTCATCAACAATCGATTTGGTCCAACCGTGAACCCACATAGCGATTGGATGTCCAATGAGCTCATCTACATCATCGTACCCCAATATTTCACATAGTGCCTTGTTTGCCAATCGACAAATACCCTGCTCATCATCTACGCAAAGACCTGAATCCATGGTTTCGATTAGTGTACGGTGACGGTGTTCACTCTCGATAAGTGCAGTTCTCTGTTCAGATTCATCGGTGATATCACGCATCTGACTGACGGTTTTTATGGAATTATTCCCACTTACAATCGTACTCGCACTCAGCTCAACTAGTCTCAAAGTGCCATCAGGGCGGATAATCTTGAAGGAGTACACATTCTCAACTGCTTCGCCTCGCTGACGTCGGATGTATCGATTTGAAACAAGTTCGATACTCTCGGGAGCAAGAAATTTCCGAAAATCGGAGCCTAGGATTTCTCCTCGGGTTCGATCCAGAATCTGGCAAAGTCTATCATTTGCATATTCAAACAGGAACATGTCGTTAACAATCAACAAACCGATGAAACTTGACTGATCAAGAAGAGTTTGGAACAAGCCCTCTTGCTTTCTTATTCGCTCTTCTATTGCCAACCTTCGTGTCATATCAACCGAATAGGAGGTGTAACCAACAGGGACTCCATTATGTGTGATTAAACGGGCAGTGGTTTCAGTAGCTAACTCTGCGCCATCCCTTCTCTTGACTCGAATTCCTATAGAAATTGGTTTCGCATCTTCGGTTAATCGCCGTAGTCCTTCGGTAACCGATCCAATTTGAGAGGATAACACGATGTCGTTCAAATTTATTCCAGATATAATGTGCTCATCCGTTAGCTGAAGGAGAGTACGTGCAAACGCATTCGCAAATAATACATTGTATTCAAGGTCTATTTCGAGGATAGCGACAGGAATGCTTTCAGCTGTATCTCTGAATTGGGTCCTATCGATATCAGCCAGTCCAAGGGGGTTCAGTGCGTCTGTCATTTCTTCGCCAACGTATGTCCCTACACGCAATATGCTTCCCCAGTAGAGAAATGGCCTCAATCCATCCTATAACATTTAGTATGACGGACCCAATGGTGCAACAAGTTAAAGTGGAGAGATTGCATTGAGCATCATCCCTGTAAGAAAGAACATGGAAGGTGCAAAGGGTTTGGAACATGTACTAGCGATAGATTACGAAAAATGTACCGGCTGTAGAAATTGTGAACTTGCATGTTCAGTAGCACATTATAATGAATTTAGTCCTTCAAGAGCCCGAATACAGGTCATCAAGCAAGAAACAAGGAATATTGTTGCACCTGTGGTATGTCTTCAATGCGCATCGCCTCTATGTCAGAAAGCATGCCCAAACGAAGCCATCGTCAAAAATGAATATGGTATTCTATACGTCAAAAGCGACACATGCATTGGATGCGGAAACTGCGTGGCCGCCTGCGTCTATGGGGGAATTACTATTGATCCAAAGACCAAGAAAGCAATCAAATGTGATCATTGTAGCGGAGATCCTGCCTGTGCTAAGGCATGTGAATATGGTGCGATAACCTACGAAACCAAAGATGGATTGCAGGTAAGACACAAGGGAACCGAATCTGTAATGAGCATCGTTGTACCTTTGATGGAGGACGAATAGAATGACGTTTGACTATAAGGGCTATGCAGGATACTATCTAGACATTGACCTAACGAAGGGGAAAATCCACAAGCAGGAAATGGAGAAGGAATGGGCACGGCTCTATCTAGGAGGCACAGGTGTTGCCGCCAAAATCCTTTGGGATCGAACAGGTCTTGAAACAAATCCTTTGGGTCCGGAGAATGTGTTGGTTGTTGGAACAGGCCCTCTGACAGGAGTGATGTTTTCTCCGTCTGGAAGAATGATGTTTGCATCGAAAAGCCCCTTAACTGGAGTGTGGGCTGAATCTCACGTAGGCGGATTTTTCGGGCCAGAGATGAAATATTGTGGATTTGATTTTGTCATCTTTACCGGTCGGTCGCCAAAACCAGTGTACCTCTTCATGCAGGATGGAAAGGCAGAGCTTCGAGATGCGTCTCACTTGTGGGGAAAGGAAACTGATGTTACAACAGATATGATTCGTGAGGAACATAAAGATCCTTCAATTGAAACTGCAGTGATTGGACCTGCGGGGGAAAATCAGGTTCTCTACAGCTCAGTTATTGTTGATTATTATCGAGCTGCAGGCCGAACCGGTCTCGGAACCATAATGGGCAGTAAGAATCTCAAAGGGTTAGCAGCCAGTGGATCATTGGGACTTGAAGCATATGATATGGAGAAGTATCTTGAAGCAAATAAGGTGGAAATGGAGAAACTGAGAGATCCTCTTTGGAAGGATTCTCTAGCATCACTTAGAAAATATGGCACTACAGATCTTGTTGCCATAATAAACGAGATTGGAAGATTGCCAACCAAGAATCATTGGACGGGATACTACGAATTGGCAGATGACATTGGTCCCGAGATTATTGCCAATAAGTATAGAATTGCCCAGGAAGCATGCCATGGATGTGTCGTTGGATGCAAGTATATCATCACTGTGAAGGATGGCGATTATGCAACAGGTCCCATAGGCGGACCTGAATATGAAACTCTGATGGCATTCGGTTCAAATTGTATGAATAACAATGTGGAATCCATTTTTCATATGGGCAAGAGATGCGACCTTTTGGGCATGGATACAATCTCATGTGGCAAGACGATCGGATTTGCAATGGACCTTTGGGAACATGGAATCATAACCTCAAAGGACACAGATGGTCTTGACCTCAGCTGGGGAAACATCGAATCAATGGTCAAGTTGGTGGATATGATTGCAAAGCAGCAGGGTTTTGGTAAAATCTTGGCACAAGGAACCAGAAAAGCCGCTGAGATTATTGGAGGAGATGCTTGGAAGTATGCAATCCATGTGAAGGGCCTCGAGGCGTCAGGTCAAGACCCAAGAGCTCACCAGTCGATCGGCTTGACGTATGCAACAAATGTTAGAGGAGCAGACCATCTGAGAAGCATCTCATGCCTCGAAGAGCTCGGTTATCCTGAGATTACCGCCAAAAGGTTCGGCGAAGAAAAAGCAGATGCCATTCTAGAAATAATGAGTCCAACGCATAAGGGCGAACTTGTAAAGGATATGGAAGACTTCTACGCGCTAGCTGATTCAGCGGTCATATGCAAATATGCAGTAATGTGGCCTCCAGTATACTATATGGATACCTTCACCAATGTTATAGCTCCACTCACAGGAATGGACGAGTGGGCGGATATGAGATTTGTAAGGCGGGCTGCAGAAAGAATCAGTCACCTCAGGAGAGCATTCAACCATAGATTGGGTATTACAAGAAAGGAGGAGAACTTGCCTCCAAGATTGTTGAAAGACCCTATGCCAACTGGACCCTCAAAAGGAGGGCTTCCAGACCTCGATATGATGCTCGATGAATATTATGATTATCGTGGATGCGAGAGAGAAACAGGTTTTCCCAAACGAAACAAATTATTGGAGTTGGGTCTTGACGATGTAGCAGCTGACCTAGACACCAGAGGAATGCTTTCGAAAAATTGAATCAGACTCAATTTCGTGCGATTCATATGCAAGAAGCCCCCCTTACAAAACTATGGTAGATCTGAGTGTTGAATTTGCAGGACTTCGTTTTAGAAATCCGATTTTTACTGCCGCGGGTCCCGGTGCAAAAGATGGTATGACATTGTTGAATGCTGCTGCGGGTGGAGCAGGAGGACTTGTTGCTAAGACCGTGAGTGTGAGTCCAGCAGATGTTCCAAGACCCAACATGGCAGCCGTGCTAAAAGGGAGAGTTGGGTCTCGTCGAGGTATGCTCAATGCTGAATTATGGAGTGAACTTCCAGTTGAGCAATGGCTCGAACGGGAATATCCTATTGCCCTAAGCTCAGGACTACCCCTGATTGCCAGTCTTGGATACAAACCAGAAGAGGTTTCCAAGATTGCACCAATGCTTGAAAAAGCAGGCATTCATGCACTTGAATATAGCACTCATTATGTGGGAGGCCATGTAGAGATTGCTAAAGCACTTCGAGAAGTAGTAGACATTCCAATCTTCGCAAAGCTGTCCCCGAAAGTTCAGGTGGCGAAAATCGCCAAAGAGCTTGAACCACATGTTGATGGAATAGTTGCAATCAATTCGTTTGGCCCTTGTCTTCGAATTGATATTGAAAGCGGCAAGCCCATGCTTGGGAGTAATGGAGGAGAAGGGTGGATGAGTGGTTCAGCCATTAGACCAATTGCAATGAAGTGCGTTGCAGATATTGCAAAAGCGACGGATATACCTGTGATTGCTGTTGGTGGTGTTTCAAGTGGAGAGGATGCTATCGAGTTTATAATGGCAGGGGCCTCTGCCGTGGAAGTATGTACTGCTGCTATCCTAGAAGGTCACACTGTTTATGGCAGGATAGCTGGTGAAATGAAGTCATGGTTGGAATCACATGGATATGATTCTATTCAGGACGTTAAAGGAATGGCTTTGAAACATCTAGCTGATGCTGTAGTACTTTCAGGCACTCCAAAAGTTGACCTTAATCTCTGTACAAGATGTGGACTTTGTCCCAAGTCCTGTGTATATGATGCTATCACTGTGGATAAGTCAAAAAACCTCTTTCAGATTGATGGAGAAAAATGCCAAGGCTGTGGAATGTGCATATCTGTATGCCCATACCACGCACTGAGTATAGGAAGTTAAAGATACATAGCATCGTCTAATCCCAATGTTGTCCGCCTTGGTTTTCCTTTTGTAACAACAAAATCATTCTCCATGCGAACGCCACCATGAGCCTTCAAGTATACACCAGGCTCAATTGCAACAACATGACCATCCTCATAGCAGGCATCTCTCTTGTACAGGCTTGGATTCTCATGGATGGCCAGACCAATTCCATGACCAAGACCGTGTGTCATTCCTTCAACAGCACTAGGGTTAAGTCGGCTTGAATCAAATCCATGTTTCTTAAAAGTATTATAACACTCAAGATTGACCTCATCGATATTGGCCCCATCGGTCATCGCATCAAAAACTGCATCACCAGCTGCAAGTACGGCATCAAACATCTGCTTGACCTTATCATCAGGTTTGCCCTTTACGACAGTTCGAGTAACATCTGCAACATAGAATTCCTGTTTCAAACGAGGAAACACATCCATGATAATAGGAACTCCTGCTTTCAGCTTATCTTCAGGCAATCCAAGATAATGCCAATCAAATCCTTTCTCTCCAACTGCCAGAATTGCGTCCTCTGCAGATTCTGCGCCATGGTCCAAAAGGAAATGATCCAAAGCCAATTTGACATCTTTCACTGTCAAGGGCTTTTTGTTGTAAAGTAAAATATCGTTTGCGCCTATATCTGCATCCCTAATCATCTCAATGACTTGGGATATAGCACCTATGGTTGCTTTGCCAGCCTTCTCTATGAGATTAATCTCGTCTGCGGACTTAGTTGCACGTGCATCTTTGAGGAGGTCTGGTACAACCTTAACCTTGTATCCAAGGTTTTGAACAGCAACTAATCTGGAAGCAGGAAAGTGATCTGGCACCCCGAGTACTTCTCCAGAAAATTCAGCGTTTAACATATTCTTGAGAAGTATCTCTGGAAAGTCTGAGGCTCTTCGTCCCTCTTTCATCAGAGATCGGACGACCTCAGTAAGGTCATGAGTTCGTTTAATGAAGCTCTCCTTCGTCACACGTTCGAGTGCGTGGAATGATGTAGCTACTAGTGATTCCTCACCACGGTTATGGAGAAAAGATATATCGTCCAGAGAACGGAACCCAGTTAGCCAGAAAATATCTGGATTTTCAAATGCATTTCCAAAGGCAAGCAGACCATCTACTTCTTCAAGTTCCATAAGTCGGTCAATATCTTCAAGCATTCTTGTTACTCCTTGATAATGACGATGCTAAGGAGTAGTACAAAAGGATTCCTTAGAACGCTATGGGCTACAGGTATGGCCGCATTCTACGCTCAATCATATCACGGGTTGGAAGATTGGATGGACCTACAGATTCGACGTTGAAGGAAGCGCAGGTTGCTCCAAAAAGACCAGACCGTTTCACGTCGCCTGTGCGCATGTATTCGAGAAGGAATCCTATGATATATGTGTCACCTGAACCTGTTGAGTCCACATGTGCATCAGCCAATACAAGAGGAATATCAATCTGAGAATTTCGAGTGTAAATTGTTGATCCACGCTGGTCTTTTGTTACCACTACTATCCGCGGACCTAAAGAAAGAACGTGTGTCACTGTGCCAAGTTCTGATTTCATTCCAAAGATAAATTCCAATTCATGCCTATTGCATTTAACCACATCAACATTTTTCAACACATGAGATGCGTCGTGCCAAGGTTGAGCAATTATTTGATTGCCTTCTAGATATCTTGTGTATCCTTGAACGTCAACGGAAACCAATGCACCAAATGACCTAGCCGCCTCGACACAGGAGGGATGAATTTCGTTAAGAAGGGGTGAAAAGTGTATGGTATTTGCCTGAAGGTGCGAGGGAAGGAGATCCCCGGACCGAATTTCAGGAGCAATAAACTCAACTCGTTGTGTACGTTCTCCATCTTTGTCATATTCATTGATGAAACGTGTTGAATGTTTTCCAGCAGTTCTCAAACCTGTCAAGTCAAGATTGGCGTTTTTTAGGATATCAATATACGATTGTTCAAAATCAGATCCAACCCTAGTCACAATACCTGTTCCAAGAGCACCGATATGTGGAGCAATCATTGTGTATGCAGGTCCACCACCGAGGGCTTCTCTTGTTTGTTCGGGGGTAATAATCAAATCCCTACTGAGATGACCAACGACAACAATCTCCAAACCATCAGTCTCCACACGCTGTTTTACACTGTTTTTCATACGCTTCATAAGCGTTAAAATCCCTTGTTTCATCCAATTACAGGCGAGAGGAAACAAATGGCAAGAGTAACGGTCAAGTTCTTTGCAACTGTGAGAGAAGTAACTGGAACTCCCAGAGTAGAATTATCAGCAGGGAACATCCGTGAACTCCTCCAACAGCTTAAAATCAAATACGGACGGAGATTTGTGGAAACCGTATTTGATGAAGATACAGATGAACTAAAACGATTTTTCTCATGTATGATCAATGGAAAGAGAATCGAGCTTCTCGAGGGCTACGAAACAAAACTAGAGGATGACGATGCTGTTGCCCTATTCCCACCAGTAGGAGGAGGTTAAAGATTGCCAGCAGTTGATTTAGTCATTAAGAATGCAGAATTAGTACTGGAAAGCGGTATTGTCAGAGGTGGCATCGGAGTAACAAATGGGAAAATCTGTATAATTGCCTCTGACGCACATCTTCCAGAAGCAGATGAAGTGATTGATGCAGGTACAAAAATGCTAATCCCCGGTCTAATTGATGGCCATGCCCATATCCATGATCTAGGAATGGAAGAACATGAGGATTTCACAACTGGTTCCAGAGCTGCAGCAGCAGGAGGAGTAACTACTTTCATCGATATGCCACTTGTAAGTCTAATTGATACAGAGAGTGTACTAGATGAAAAAATCAAAGTAGGAGAGCAGATGTCAATAGTAGATTTTGCGATTTATGGAGGCATGCTCAACAGCGATAACTATCATATCATTCCGAAATTCATTGAGAGAGGTGTTGCTTCGTTCAAGGCGTTCACTTGTGCATCATTCTATTCTAACGCCGGAGTGATTACTCGTAGTCTGAGTGAAGTCTCTGAACATGGTGGCATTATTACTATCCACTCTGAGGATCAAGGAATCTTAGATGAATTTGGCAAAGACCTGGAAGGCGATTGGGATACACCAATCAGTCATGCACTAGCGCGACCTCCAATTGCTGAGCAGCTAGCAATCAGACAAAATATAGCGATAGCGAAACAGACTGGGGGCCACATTCACATTGCACATGTTAGTACTAGGAGCGGAGTGCAGGAAATAGAAAAAGGGCGTTTGCACGGCGTTACTGTGACAACTGAGGTTTGTCCACATCACCTAGTATTCTACAGAGATGATATGAATCGTTTAGGTTCAAAGAGCAAGATGAATCCACCCTTGAGAACCAAAGAAGACCGAGCGGCCTTGTGGTCGGCTCTATTACGAGGTTCTATTGAAATGCTAGTAAGCGATCATGCACCCTGTCCTCTAGAGAAAAAGGAGGCAGGTTTGGATGACATTAGAGAGGCGTGGTCAGGGGTAGATGGAACGCAGATGATTCTAAGGGTTCTTCTTTCAGAAGGCATCAATCGAGGCAGACTATCACTCTCAAGACTTGTTCAGGTCACATCATCAAATCCTGCAAAAATTTTCGGACTCTATCCTCGAAAAGGTGTGCTTCAAGTAGGATCTGATGCGGATATGGTGTTAATTGACCTGACAAAGGAAGAGAAAATCTCCTCAGATATGATGTTCTCGAAGTGTGGGTGGACTTTATATGAGGGGATAACGATGAAGGGAGTTCCTACAATGACATTTGTCAGAGGTCAGAAAGTGTTTGAGATTGACCGGACTACAATCAATCCTGGCCACGGCCGATTCCAAGCAATGGGCGGCACAAATCAATTGGAGGTATAGCAAAGTTGACTGAGTTGAAATTTGTTTATGGGGACCCCGAAGTATGCACCGGTTGTATGATTTGTGTCAACGTGTGCAGTATGTTTTACCTCAAGGTCATTAGTCCAGCAAGATCCCGTGTAAGAGTGGTTAGAGTTGAGCCAGGACTTGATTTCCCAGTGTTCTGCAGGAATTGTGAAGATGCTCCATGTATCGCTGCATGTCCAGAGGAGGCGCTTTCTCGAACCTCAAAGGGTATAGTGATTGTCAACAACAAGAAATGTGTAGGTCATGGTGTATGTGTTGAAGCTTGCCCGTATAATGCAATTACTATCAATCCGGATACTGGCAAGGCAATCAAGTGTATTCAATGTGGGCAGTGCGTAAAGCGATGTCCTGCCGATGCTATCTGGGTAACAACAGAAGAGGGTCTAAAGAAGAAAGACAAAGATAGTAGGATGGCGGTTCTATACGAGAGTAACAAGAATGAGCTCTATCCCAAGGAGGAATCCACATGATTAAGGGTGTTGGAGGAGAAATCATCTGGGTAGACTTGACAAAAGGAATCGTCAAGAAAGAAGCACTAAATGAAGTCATGGTGAAGAACTATCTCTTGGGAGCTGGGTTCCTATCAAGAGTGATCTATGATATGGTACCACCAGGAACAGACCCACTCTCATCCGATAACGTCCTAGGAATCGCAACAGGTGTGCTTACAGGATCTATGTTCCCACAGGCATCAAGACATGTCGTTGCAGCTCTATCACCTCTCACTGATGTATGGGGCGAAAGTCACGCAGCAGGATTCTGGGGGCCGGAGTTAAAGTTCGCAGGCTATGATGCAGTGATGTTTCTTGGAGCTTCCGAGAAACCAGTATACCTAAACATAAGGGATGATACAGTTGAGATTCTTGATGCAGAGGGAGTATGGGGGAAGGACGTTTTCGAAACAGACGATATTCTCAAGGAGCGTCATGGAAAGGAATGCAAGACTCTTGCAATAGGACAAGCAGGAGAGAATCTTGTAAGATTTGCTGCAGTTATGAATGATAGAGACCGGGCATCAGCACGATCTGGACTAGGAGCAGTTATGGGCTCAAAGAAACTCAAAGCAATCTGTGTTAGAGGAACTGGAAAAATAGAGGTTGCGGATGAGAAGAACTATCTCTCAACAATGGATGAATTCTACAGACGTATGCTTTCAAATCCCTTTACACCAGGGAGAGCGAAATATGGAACTACAAGTCTAGTAGAACTTATGCAGCATATCGGTCGCTTACCTAGCTACAATATGAAACAGGGCGTTTTTGAAGGATATGAGAAGATTAGTGGGGACGCGATAAACGCACAGTACTTCGTTAAACCCAGATCGGATTTCAGCTGTCTTCAGCGATGTGCAAGATATACAAAGGTCCCGTCAGGACCCTATGCGTATGTTGGAGGTTCACCCGAATTCGAAACTCAATCATCAATAGGTTCACGCTGTGGAAATGAGAATCTGGAGTCAGTTCTATTTGGTCATCATCTGGCAAATCAATATGGCATGGATACAATCTCACTTGGTGCAACAATCTCGTGGGCAATGGAATGCTGGGATGAGGGACTGATAACCTCAGAAGATACTGGAGGCATAGACCTCAACTGGGGTAATCATGAAACGATCATCAAGCTAACTGAAATGATTGCAAAACGAGAAGGGTTCGGAAATCTTCTTGCAGAAGGCAGTTTTCGTGCTGCTGAGAAAATCGGACGTGGAACTGAACAATTCGTTATGCATGTGAAGAAGCAGGAATTTGCAGGACAGGAACCAAGGGCACAGAAGTCCATGGGTCTCGCTGCAGCAACTGCGGCACGAGGTGCAGACCATCTGTATGCATTCCCAGTACTTGACGAAGCAGGTTTTGATGAGGATATCAAAAAGAGATTTGGTGAGCAATATCTTCCTGAGATGGCGGAGAGATTGAACCCTACATTCAAGGGAATCATGGTGAAGGAATGTGAGGACTACATGGTCATGATAGAGAGTGTGGGTCTCTGCAAGTACGGTACACAGATTCCTCCAGAGTTTTACTATGAAGACATTGAGCTTGCCCTTAAGGTTCATACAGGACTCGACTTCACTAAAGAAGACCTGCAGGAAATCGGAGAGAGAATTGTGAACCTGAATCGAATGTTCAATGTCAGATTGGGTGTAACAAGAGCAGATGATCAGATTCCAAAACGATTGACTGATGAACCAGCACCATTAGGTCCATCGAAAGGTCAGGTAGTTGAACTAGATCAGATGTTGGACGAGTACTACGAGCAACGTGGATGGGATATACAAACCGGTCTACCCACTAAAGAAACCTTACGAAGACTAGGGCTTGAAAAGGAAATCAAGGAACTTCCTAACTAGAGGTTTTACTCACAACTGGCGCATACGTTCGTGACAGTATCTTTTACACCCTCAATCTTTCGAAGGGTATCAACAACAAAGGAGCTCAATGCCTCAGGGGTCTTGAATGAACCCTTAATCAAGAGGTCATATGCACCATAGATGAGGAATGCTTCTTCAACCTCTTCAAGTTCACGTACACTGTCAAGCACATTGCGTGCTCGCACGCTCTCAACTTTGGCCATTACGAATGCAAGAATCACGAGTATTCACCATATGACATCCAGACACTACTTACAATCATCAACACCCGAAGTAAAAAGCGTTCTTGTTTGATACCACTTTCATTACAGAGCGCTAACTCGAATTCCGTTTGATGCATGATATCGGTCTCAATCATATATGAATTTGTCAAAATTCGGACATGATTTTTTTTTTCGTGTTCCATTTCTAATACGGGAACGTTAATAGGGAAGCATAGAACCACGCGGACATTGCCCGCAGGAGGTCAAGCATCTTGACTGCAGCCAGCCAGAAGACATCGTCATCCACCAAATCAAAAACAAAAACCAAGGGCTCATTTGAACCACGTATTGTAGCCTTCTGTTGTAATTGGTGCTCTTATGCAGGAGCAGATCTAGCTGGAACTTCCAGAATGCAGATGCCTCCGAACGTTCGAATTATTCGTATCAACTGCACCGGGCGAATTGACCCACAGTTCATTCTTGATTCTTTGTACCAGGGCGCTGATGGGGTTCTTATCAGCGGGTGCCATCCAGGCGACTGTCACTACACAAGTGGAAACCTGAAGTTGCGAGGCAGATTTGCACTCCTCAAGAACCTAGTTGAAGAAGCAGGCGTTAATCCTGAGAGAATCCATCTTCAATGGGCAAGTGCTGCAGAAGGAGATGTATTCACAAAGGGTGTGACTGGAATGGTTGAGAGAATCAAAAAAATCGGACCAAATCCTGCAAGGAAGGGCGATTAGAAAATGGCAAAACGAATAGCGCTAACACAACTGTCCTCTTGTTGGGGCTGTGATCAGTCACTTGTTGACCTTCACCTACGGCTTCTCGATGTCCTGCCCGAGCTTGAAATTGTATACTGGCCTGCAGTGGTCGATTACAAACTAAAAGACCTTGAAGATATGAAGGATAATTCAATCCATATCGGGCTGGTTGAGGGAAGTTGCCGTACGAAAGAAGATGAACACCTTCTCAAGGTCATGCGACAGAAGAGTAAGATTCTGGTAGCATGGGGTTCATGCTCAGTATTCGGTGGTGTGCAGGGTCTTGGCAATCAATGGGATATCAAGGAACTACTAGAACGAAAGTTCATGAAAGCAGAGACTGTCACCAATCCAAGAATACCTGAGGAGAACCTGCCAGGATTCACTGAGAGTATCATTCCGAATCCTGAGATTGTTCCTATGGACGTCATTTTACCGGGCTGTCCTCCCACAAGCGATAACACACTTGATGCGCTCACTGCACTCTTGACAAATCAACCGTGGGACCTTCCTACAAAGACAGTATGCGATCAATGTCCAATGGAACGTGAGGAGAAACACATCAAGCAATTCAAGCGAACACACGAGGGCAAGATAGAACCTGGGAAATGCATCTTGGACCAGGGATACCTCTGTCTGGGCTTTGCAACCATTGGACTATGCGGGGCACAATGCCCAACAGTGAACACTCCGTGCAAGGGTTGCTTTGGCCCGCCGCCAGCGGTCACTGACCATGGTGCTAAGATCATATCGGCACTGGGATCTGTGGCAGAGATGGAACCTGAAGAGCTACAGAAAGCATTCCCAGACCCAATCGGTTCATTCTATTTCACTGACTATGCATCATCATATCTATCCAAGATCAAGCGCAAAGAACGGGGGCAGAAGAAATGACCACTGACAAGATAATCAAAATCGCCCCAGTGACCCGATTAGAAGGGCATGGCGAAGTCACAATAAAGCTCACCAAAGAAGGCAAACTGAAAGACATTCAGTTCAATGTATCTTCTACTCGTTTCTTCGAGAAGTTCCTTGAAGGACGTTTTGCAGAAGAAGCACCACGAATCGCACCACGAATCTGTGGAATATGCCCTGAACCACATCATCTTGCTTCAGTCAAAGCAGTAGAAGCGGCTTGGGGAGTCACTCCACCTCCTGCAGCTCTGAAGCTCAGACGATTGCTCATCAATGCAAAACAATTCAGCAGTCATGCACTACACTTCTTTGCACTGGCAGCACCAGATTTTCTCGCGGGACCGTTGGGAGACCCAGCTAAGCGGAACGTAGTTGCTGTCATCAAAGCGCTACCAGATGTTGGTAAGATGGCTCTTGAGATGATGCAGTTTGGTCAAAAACTCTGTGCGGCAGTTGGTGGAAAGGCAGTCCATCCAGTAACTGCCATCCCTGGAGGAATGCTCAACATATTCTCGGAGGAGAAACGCGACGAGTTTCTGAAACGCTCAGAGGATGTTGTACAGTGGACCCTTGCAACCGTAGACCTCGCGAAGAAAGTCGTTACGGATTACTGGGACCCAATCACCAAACTTGCCGTTGTGCCAACCTATTACCTTGGAATGCACAACAAGGGCGACCTTGAGATATATGATGGCAAATTGCGAGTAATGGACCCTGCAGGCAAGATTGTTGCTGACTTCCACCCAAAGGATTATCGCAAATACTATGGCGAGTACGTTGCCAATCACTCATACGCAACTCATGTTTACTATAAGCCCGAAGGCTATCCAAAGGGTATTTGGCGAGCAAACACACTTGCTAGATGCAACGTTGCAGATCAGATGGCTACTCCTATTGCAAACGATGCTTTGAAAGAAATGCGCGATGCATTAGGTCGACCAATTCATGCTACATTTGCCTACCACTGGGCTCGTATCATCGAGTTAGTGCAGGCAATCGAAGAAATTTCCACCCTCCTCAAAGACCCTGAAATTGTAAGCAAAGACCTGAAACTCAGTGACGTGCAACCAAAGAAGGGAGACGGCGTTGGATGTGTGGAGGCTCCACGTGGAACTCTATTGCACCACTACTGGACAGATGAGAAGGGTATCATCACCAAGGTCAACATGGTTGTTGCTACAAACAACAATATCGCAGGCCTTGAACAGAGTCTGAAAGTTGCTGCCAAGCAAATCTTCAATGACAAGGCTCACGAATCACTCAAACTACCAGAACCTATGATATAGAGAGAACAAACATGACAGAAGAAATTCCAGAAGGCGTCCTCAACCTCATCGAAATGGTTGTGCGATGCTACGATTGCTGACTATCATGTGCGGCTCACATGGTCGTCCTTCAAGAGGACGAAGACGGTGAACTGCACGAGGTCAGTAGGAAGGAACTAGTGCTGGGCGGTGGATGAAGGCTCAAACGAAACTCGGGTTGGGCTGGACGACCTCGCAAGGGTCGCCCGCACTTTCCTTTACTCCTTTTCTGATTTCTCAGCAAGTTGGACGGCGACTTGTTTCAAGAAATCTAATCGGGTCTGAAGGATATCGTAAACTATTTCGAGGTTCACAGCGGCATAACCGTGGACCAGAAGATTTCTGAATTTCGACATCTCGGCAAGAGATTGCTCCGTAGAAGAATCCAGATAGCCATGCCTGCAAAGCAGCTCAAATACCTCTCCCCTTGTTTCAGGAATCTTATGATTACCTCGCTTGAGAATGTAATTTCCAATGTCGGTAATTGCTTCTATTGCAACTTGAAAATTGTGTAGAACTGTGTCGCTTATTGTATAGTCGTCTAGGAATGTAGCACGAGCGTGTTTGCTTTGGTCAGAGAGCTTCCTGAGAGCATCATGGAGATACAAAATGCGAGATTTAAGCTCAGAATCACTCATTTCGATTCACCCCGTAGAGTTGTTTTTGCATGCTCATATTGACGATCAAGGAAATAGGAATTGTCATAGTACTCTGCTAGAGCACGTACTAAGTAATCCTCATACTCGCCTTCATCGTTCATATAGAGCATGATACCATTCTTTAATGCACTATATCTCATGGAAGGAGTTGCATCGTTCAATACAACAATATCGATATCATCTCTCTTCAATCTCTTAGTTAGTAAAGTCCCGATTGTCAATTGAATATTCAGTTTATCAGCGGCATACAACTCTGGATTCACATATACTGCGATATCTATGTCACTCATGGGTCCTTTCTTTTCTGTTGCTTGTGATCCAATTAGCAAAATAAATCGAATAGCCAATTCATCAGAGATCATCTCTAGCGATTCATCGATGATTTCAGTTATTCTCTGTACGATTGTTGGCATCCGAATTCCCTCTAATGTGTCCAATTCAATTGAATCAATATGAGATTTTGCTTTCATGGAATCAATCCAAAACGATGGATTTATTTTTGAACGAGGATAAAATTGGATTCAACTATCGGGTCGGGCTGGACGACCTCGCAAGGGTCGCCCGGACTTTCCTTCACATTCTTCTTTTGATTCTAATAGCAATCAGCAAAATACACATCGTGTATTGATCATGCCAATTTGGGATACGAAAGGAGAGCTATACAGGTTTTCGGTACCCTAAAATGGTAGTTTGTTTATCTCTGTTAGGAAATTCAGCACACAACTTTCGTGTGTGAGGGGATTTCAGTAGGTAAAACACATTATGTCGTTTGATTCAGAAGAATTTGCAAAAGTAGCTCCCATAATTGTATGGAGTGTGAATATTGGGTATGGTGCTTTTTTGGTCCTGTTTTCACTTTATGGTTTAATATTCCTAAGTCCCATTGCTAGTATCGGAGTAATCCTTGGATTGCTACTCATGCTTGTTGCTTGGATGTTCCTTAAACCAGTGAGGAAGGAAGGATGGCTATACGCATTTATTCTCAATATAGTTACAATACCAGTAGCTTGGTTCCTTGTACCTTGGCCACTGTATGCATTTCCGATTACTTTCGCAGTACTAATCATTATCATAATGATTATACCACCAGTCAGGGCACCATATACCTGAAACCACCTAGGGCAATCTTTCTGGGTTGCCCACTTGTTTTCTTTGACCTTAGCATTCTATTAGACTTTTACAGGAACAATTGGCGTCACAACGTAGCTCACATGATCCAGGAAAGATGACAGCATTTTCTGCAATGCCTCTACTGAATCCGTTTCAGCAATTGCCAGACCTCGCCCTGAACCCACACAATTGTGGATTGGAAAGATTGTTTTCACTTCTTCTGGTTGTTTATACTCCTTTAGCAGTTTAGTCAAAATCTGCCGTTCCTCAGGTTTCGTTTCCCATTCAATTAGGAATTTCACTCGTTTTCACCTCCCAAATTGCGATAATATAATCTAATGATTGTTTTATTATTTGAATCGTTTGGAAAATGGTACCGGGGAGAATTGTACCAGTGATTAATCAAAAGAAAAAGTATGGATGGTTCCTAATGGAGAACACATCCATCTAGTCATATGAGGTTTTAGTAGAAGGTAGGTCCACCCTCATACTCAATCTTCGGAGGTTCTCCCTTCGAGGTTTCCTCTGCCGAGAGCAATTCAACTAGCTCATACTTCATAGAGCCCATTCCCCTAGCAGCTCCATATTCCACAACCTTGTATGGATTCTTGAATGGCCCATGTAGTAGTTGCCAGGGATGCAAACTACTGTCACCATCAGGATTGGACCTCATGTAGTTTTCAGGTATCTTCTTCACAGTATCAACTAAGAGCCCTTGTTTGGCGATAAGGTCTAGACTAGCAGCTTCAACAGCTACAATATCTCGACTACCCACGATGCCAATGTCCTCTATCACATTCGGCATACCCATTCCCATGCAATCACAGTAGGGAGTAATATTCATCATGAAGTTGAGATGAAACAACTTGTCAGCATCAAAACTATCAATGATATGCTTTGCCGCAATCGCCATAATCTCCTGAAAAGCAACAAAGTTCTCCTCATTAATAGACCAATCTGTCAGACCAGCATCAGCTTCGATGCAGGGTTTGTCTTTTCCATGACATTGATCACACTCATAGAACGATAGACTTGCTGCGCCTTTCTTTTCGTTCCAGTTTGGTGCATTTCTGGGACAAGCTGCACGCAATTTTACAAGATGTTCTTTGGTCATTCTAGTTTCATCAAAGTACTTCAAGAACTGCTCGACGCCATGGATCTTGTTCCATCTAGAACTCGCACCATATCCCCCAAGTGCTATGTTTTTGAATGCGCCTCCATAGCCACATGCTCCGTGACCTTTAACATGAGTGAGATTGACCAAAACATCTGAATCCAGAAGTACGCCGGCCGCGTCAAGGGAATCAAGTCCGTTGAAGTCAATTTCCTTCTTGGTCACATAGCCATCCTTCACCCCAGCTATTGGAATGATTGGGCAACCACAGGTCTCTGAAGTGTATCCTCTATCGGCAGCATTGTATACTGCAGAGGGATTATCTGTTACAAAGGGAAACGCGCCCTGCTTCTTCACAGCTTCTGCAACTTTTCGAACAAAGTATACAGGTACAGTCTGATATCCATCGTTAAATCCAAGGTGCATCTTGATTGCAACCTTATCCCTCTTCTCAATCGTACTGAGATCAAGATGTTCCAAAATACTGTCCAGCTTTGCACTCAAACAGGCATAGCGAGCGGCACGTCCTACAATTGTTGATCCATAGTAGACTTTGGGTACTTCTGTCATGTTCATCAAGCCTATCTAAGTTGGTTCTTAAAACTATAAATATGAAATGGTTTGTCTTATGAATCAATATAAAAGTACCTGTTCGAAACTTGGAAATAACGCGATATTGAGTAGAAAAAGTGAGGGGGAGAAATCCCCCCAAGTCTAACCTGAACGTCGTTTCATCATTACGATAATAACGATTAGAATGGCTACTGATCCAAGTGCTACTCCAATCACGATGAGGAGTATAGGATCTGATCCTTCTCCGCCAGTAGGAGATGTAGGTCCGGATGCTGTAGTACTAGTAGTTCCTGTGGTTTCAGGTGCAGGTTCCACAGTGACCACAACCGTATCGGAGATTTCGTTGCCTGCTTTATCATAGATTGTCAATGTGATACTATGCGTTCCAGCTGTAAGTCCATCTACGGAGATTGTAAAGACCGCTTCTCGTATGTTCCAGATGCCTGAATCAATTTCAGCGCCATTTCGAAGCAAACTCCAGGAATAGGGATTTCGATCACTTGCAGTCCATTCAACTGTATGTCCAGAAGTACCTTCAACATAGGTGAGGTCTGATGCTTCACTTAGCACGGGTGTGGTAATATCCTGAACTGTTACCATCACTGTATCACTGGCACTGCGACCTGTTTCATCCCATATGACAACTGTAAGATTGTATTCTCCGAAGGGTAGCGCGTCCAATGTGATGTTAATCTCTGATTCCCAAGCTGCTGTCATATATAGAGAGTCGTCGATGTACACTTCGAAGTATGAAGGATGAACATCGAACACATCCCATGATAGCACATGTCCAGTTGTGCCTTCCTCGAAGACAATATCGCCAGGAGTGCTGATTGTGGGATTGGTATTATCTACAGAAGTAATTAGAGAGGTTGATATCTCCAAATCTCCAACAGAACCGTAAGCCGTGATGGTATGTATACCATCTGTTGCTCCAGTGGTGTCCCACATTCTACTCCAAGAGGCGATTCCAGTTGCGGGTCCCAAAATGATGCTATCGATTTTAATATTCACAACAGCCAAATCGCACCTACTAATTAGCTGAACATTATCAACCCATACTCAAGGATTTACGATCGATTCATCACTCTCAAAATAAAATCCTACATAATCTGCATTAGTTGGGATAGAGATTGTGTATGTGGTCCATGTCAATTGATCGCCTGAGAATGTTAAGGGTACAAACCATCCAGCAGGAGTATGATAGGCTGGACCGAAATCGTCAAAATTCAATTTTGTTTCCATGTAGTAGTCAAAGCGCATTTCTACAGAATCGTATTCGGATAGATCGACAGGTCTGCAAGTATATGCTTCCATGTCATCAACATAGTTGAAATCTAAGTCAAGGATTTCTATATCATCTATTGTCCAGCTACCATACTTGAAGATGACCCACTTCGTAACCTCTTCCGGCAGAACCGCTCTCCAAATCGCATTCAATGCTTCAATATCAGTCACTATCTATGGCACGTATATCTCCCATCTTTAGCGTTACATGAATGAAAATGAACTTTGTGAGGCCAACCTTTCGAAAAATCGCATGATTTCATATGAATGAAGCTTATTAGATTGTTATCCAATGCACAAATGTCTTCAGGAGTGGTTAGGTATTGAAGCACGCACTAGTAGTCATTATTTTGTTTTTAGTCCCAATCATAGCGGTCACGCCAATGATTGGAGTTGAGCCCGATCGTATTTCCGATTCGTCTGTTGATCAACGATTGCCATTGATACTGGACGAGGGAGAGAAGAGCAAGGTTTCTATTCGTTTTGAGAAGGAGCTTTCGCAGGACGATATACAATACTATGAAGCCTTGGGAGTTTCGTTTGGAGATACTTTACAGCATATAGGAGATGTCTATCTAGTCGAAGCATCTCAGAAAATACTAGATTATCTGAAACAGGACCCGAACTTTGAGAGTGCCGAACCTCTACATAATCCCAAGTATCAGATGCCTCGGGATATTTCAGTTCCAGGAACAGAAACCTACGCAGACCTAGCGTGGGACATGCAGGATTATTATGGCCTCAATCTTACAGGAAAGGACATCCTGATAGCAGATCTTGATACTGGCATTCAGTGGCGTCATCCCGATTTCTTCTTTCCAGATGGATCAAGTGTTAACTATACTGATGCATCTCCAGTCGGACCGAATAGGTTCATTTTCAATAATGCGACTGAGTTTATTGATTTGAATAACAACGGAACCCGAGAGAATAACGAAATTCTGTATGTTCAGGATGTAAATGGCAACGCGGCTATTGATATTGATGTTGATTGGGTGTGGCTAGATAATGGTTCAATAGTGGGTTCACTGGATTATGGCGACACATTCTTTGTCGTAAATGACACAAATTCAGACTCTATTCTAAATGGAGTGGATGAATTAATACGTCTAAAAACTCCAAAGACCAAATACGTGGTACACAAACCAACTAGTGCGATACAGGTTTGGGAAAGAGGTGTCAACTTAACTTCATCCACATTTTACGATACGGATGGTCATGGTACCGGTGTTGCAGGTATCCTGAATGGAGGTCAACTAGGATATCGAAAGTATATTGGTGTTGCTCCAGACGCAGAAGTGATGGCTATCAATATCTTTGGTTCTGATGGGCTTACCGTAGAAGAGGGTCTCATCTGGGCAAGAGATCATGGGGCAGATGTAATTCTTATCGAAGTCGGTTCATGGACCTATGAATTTCTTGATGGATCAAGTAACGTTGAGGTGATGATTGATACTTTGACTGCAAGCGGAATTCCAGTAATTGTGCCTGCAGGAAATCTACAGGGTGCAAAGAGGCATGCGGATCGAATGGGAACGGGTAATGTGGTTTTATCCACGGGCTTCAAAGTGCCTGCAGCTTTGGGAGCAACTGAGTTGTACTTGACTGTCCTCTGCGATAAACACCTTGAGCAAGTAACAGTGAATATCACCGAACCAACCTCCTCAGGAACCATTGTTCATCAATTGACTTTTGGAACGGGATATAATAATTGGATAAGAGCTTCCACTGGCACCAATGTTACAATTGATGCATTCATTGCCAATTCCACCAGAAGTAGCAACTATATGATTGCAATCGATATCTCAGGCACTGTCAAGGATACATCCTATTGGTCCATTGATATCAAAAACACTCAAACAGCTCGGTATCACTTCTACATCTCTGATGATGCTAGCGCTTGGAGTGCCGGAGCTGAATGGAATCCTGCACATGGGCTTATTGATACGCATATCATAACCTGGCCATCAACTGCAGATACCGCCATTTCAGTTGCATCGTATCATTCACGATCCATCTGGGGTGTAACGACCGGCCAATTGGCAGCATTCTCGTCAACTGGCCCACGAGTTGATGGAAATCCCAAAATGACAATTGCCGCTCCCGGAGGATGGGACATCATATCAGCTTATTCAAGTGATTCAACTTGGGCAACATGGTTCGACTTCTACGGCGGACTTGCACTTGATGAAGTGTTTGGAGGATATCGTCTGTTTAGTGGAACATCCGCATCAGGACCTCACGTTGCCGGAGCTGTCGCGCTTTTGCTACAACTAAACCCTGATTGCGGAGTAGTAGCGAAAGACCTTATCGAAGTCAGTGCATATACTGATGGTTTTACAGGTTCAATCACTCCATATCCAGCGTCTGCCTCGCCAATATGGGGTTATGGAAAACTGAACATATCCAAAGCTGTAGAAGAAACAATGAAGCTTCCAGTGATATGGGAAACTCACCATAATCCCTCAGCACCCGAATATGCAGATTCTGTGACTGTTACTGCAAATGTGAGTAATGCAGATTACGTAAAATTCCAATGGACTAATTGTAGCTGGGCGGCAATGAAGGAGTTCAACATGACACTATCTTCTGGTCTATACACCGCATTGATTCCATATCATAAGTATGGATTCCAGATAGACTACAGGGTCTTCCCAGTTAATAGTTCGGCTGTGGAAGGTCTAATAGAAGGTGGTAACTATCAAGTAACTGACACGGTATCTCCTTCAATCAACTCATTTGCACACAATGCAACAGCTACGGTAGAAGACCCTACATATATCGAGGTCATTGTCACTGTGTCCGAACCAGTGAACGCTTCAGGTATATGGGCTGTTGACCTCGAGTTCACTCTTGATAACTGGGCAAATACAAACTATGTGACAATGGTTTCGAATGGAACACACTACATCGGATTAGTGCCACCTTCGCCTGCTCCCCAGCAAGTTAAATTCCGAGTTGTTGTATACGACAATGAGCAAAATACCGCAACATCGTCAATTGTGACTTATGATGTAGTGGCGCCTACAACCACCACTACTACGACCACGGGTACGACAACTGGGACTACCACAGGAACAACCACAACTGATACGACAACTGGGACTACCACAGGAACAACCACAACTGATACGACAGGACCAGGGCT
The DNA here is from genome assembly GCA_029210805.1 of Candidatus Thorarchaeota archaeon. Classification (GTDB taxonomy): domain Archaea; phylum Asgardarchaeota; class Thorarchaeia; order Thorarchaeales; family Thorarchaeaceae; genus MP5-2226. The sequence continues at coordinate 3,756 of JARGGA010000006.1, read as the reverse complement.
TCCTGATTTCATTCAGGAGAATCTGTATCTGATAATTGGAATCGGAGCTCTTCTTGCGCTCATACTGATTGTGGTGATTTGTAGAAGACGATAGAATCACATCAAAGGGTCTGCTTTCTATAGGCAGACCCAAAAGGCGGATTGTCAACTGACTCTAGGTTAGACCATAAAAGAAGGAGAGGATCAGATATGGAAATACGCGCTTTGATTGATGAGAAACACTTTCCTCTCTGGGGAATTCTTGGTTCAATAACGGGGATTGTGATGATTCTAACACCCATGATACCGTATGTAGGAACAGAGGGAGAGTCATTTTCGATCTTTCGTCATTACGTGTCGTATCTTGGTCATATTGGCGTTTCTGAATTTGCATGGATGTTTAATATCGGTATGATGGTAACCGGTTTGATATTTGTTCCATTCATGATTGGACTAGGTATGTATCTAGACAATGTAATAAGTAAGATAGCAGGCCTTGTAGGTGTATATACTTCAGTTTCGATCTTCTTCGTTGGGGTATTTCCAATGAATTACCCTGAGCATGGTCCAGCGGCAATGTCGTTCTTTCTAAGCGGGCTAGTGATGTCGGTACTATGGACTCTGACAATCCTAGCACAAAAGGAAGTAAGAGTTCCAAAGATATTATCCTTAGGAGGCATAATCAACATCTTCTTCTTTGCGGCATTCCTATATTGGCCATATGAACAGGTACCTGTTCTGAGCCCACCGCTATCACTAGTACCCACACTGGAGTGGGGCATCTACTTTGCAATAGTAGGATATCTTCTAATTCTTGCATTATATGTTTGGAAAAATCATCAATCTACAATGGAGAAAGAGTAACAATCTTTGAACTAGAATTAGTCTTATTAGATTTCAATACATCTGCACAGCAATTGTGCAGGGAAGGAGTAGTAGTGGAAAGAGAATGGCTCATTCGAATCTGCGTATCGTTCGCGCTAGTGCTATTACTCCCATTCGAATTCTCAATGTCATCCACGCGATTTGTTTATGCATCTCCAATAGTTCAAATTGGGCAAGCTTCCATCGTACCGGAAATACCAGGTTTCGTCCGCATTTTAGGTATACCAGTACTATTCATAGCATATCTGCCTTCAATAGGTTTCAATTACGTTCTGTTCACGAGGCCAAGAGGAGAATCCCTGAAGAAACTACTAGCTCTAGCTGTTTTCTTTTCTCAGCCAATTTCGCTGTACCTATTCATTTTACCAATGACGTCATTTCCGGTCATTCCTGAATTGACCCTAATACTATTTCCTGCAATCCTATCAGTAAATTGGGCATTCCTGATTCTAATTGTAGTTCCATTCATTCAGCGAGAGGTGAATCCAGAGAATAAGTCATCTTCAAACACTGCCTGTGATTATTTCTTCAATATAATTAGAAAGCCCTCAAAATTGGATGTGATATCACTATTCCTTGGTTTATGTATCATGTTTATACCGTTGATGGTAATTGAACAATCATATTGGCTCTATTATGACCAATATAATCCGTCCAATTTGGAGTATATTTCAGCCTCAGGAATGCTAACTGTGTTCACCGCACAATCATTAGATTTCCAGTTCTCAACATTTTCAGCATTACAATATGGGTCCATACTCCTAACAACTGTACTTCATGTACGGTATATTCAGTCAGTCTTGGGATATCTTCAAGGCAGGATCATACGTACCAAATGTGTCATTGATGGAATCGCTGCCGCCCTATCGTCAATTATCATACCATATATTCCACTCCCGTTTTTTGGAATGTTTGGGGTGAACATAATCCCAATACCAGCGATATTCATTATTGGTCTATTCCTTATCTTCCTACTGAAGCCCACCGTGACTGAAGAGAAGATATGGGAGGATACTCCACATCACATGTGGTTCGAGAAACCCATTACACACAAAGGGAGTCAGGCTAATGATGAAATCAAAGTTCCATTTCACTACGTAATTCGTTCAAAGCTTAGTCGTTCGAAAAGACAAGAAGATCATTATGATTGGGATGATAAGGGAGAGGACGTCTTCACCCAATCAGACCCCAAAGAAGATTGAGTGAGGTTTGACACCCCACCAAGACTATTCAATAAACAAAGAAACGCGACCGGGAAGCGCATATCTTGCTTTGTTCTGTGGGTCGTACTCTGCATTGGTTGAATCATGCACGATGACGTTCAAACCCAGATCCCCTTCTATATACTGAATCGAATCGCGAATGACTGCACTCTCTTCCTTGGAACTTTTGGAGTGGTCCCACAATCCATTTTCTTTCGCAATACGATCTACAATGGATTTTACCGCCTTTCCATGTTTTCTATAGTCGGGATTGGACATCAGGCGTTTCATGATGTTTCCAACAATGATTGGCATATTCGCGTCGCGTATACCATTCATTGCATCAAACATCCACTGAGGAGCCACGTATACATGGACTTTGGAGGCCTTCTTATCTTTCAACAGCTTCACAATTTCGCGAATGTCCCTCATTGTGGATTCAACGACATCGTGTGCTCGTTCTGCAGCCGGGTCGATTAATTTGGAATCGGCTTTAGGCCAGGATGCAACTGAAACGTAACCCTCACGCTTCATCTTCGACCACAGCTCTTCCGATGTATGAGGCGTCATAGGTGCCATCAACCGTACCCAAACATCGCATATGTAAGCCATAGTTCCATCCCTCTCTTCTTTCGGGACCTCTGTTCGTTTTACATATTGATTGATAGTCCGGTTCATTTCAGATGTGACCAAAATGGCGTAATCTCTCAATTTGAAGGCGTTCAACATCTCAGTACTTTCCCTAACAATAGAATTCACCTTAGACAAAACCCACCTAGTAATCATTGTAGGTTTGTCTTTCCTGCGATAGACTACTGGAGGTTTCTTGCCATACTTGCTAACAATATCAACGAAGGTGTGTATTCGACTCCGGACAGCAGGAACATCCTTTTCTCTCCAATCCATTAGACTGGCGGGTTCCGCAGCCGAGATTGAGTAAGTGCGATAGACATCCGCACCATATTTCTTAGGAATCTCTACCAAGGGAATAACATTACCCTTACTCTTCGACATCTTGCCGCCTTCCATGTTCAGATGCTCATTCAGGCTAATTTTCTGTATCCAATATTTCTCAGGAAATATAGCTACATGATGGAAAATTGCAAAGCTCAAGTGATTCGATATGTGAGACGGGGCAGTATGTCGCTGGTCGTTCGGGTACCAGTATATGAATTCATCACGCATTGTCTTCAATAGTCCCACATCTACGCCGGTCTTTTCAGAAACCTTCTTTGGCGTGCCTTTTTCCAAGTATACATAGTCAAAGAATTCCGGAGCCAACTGATCTGGTTTCAGCTTGTTCCCTTTGATATGATGTGCAATTGTATAGAATGCCATGTAAATCGTCGAATCTGATAACGACTCAATGATCCACTCAGGGTCAAAAGGCAATCTGGTCCCAATGCCTCTCTTGCGGGCACAGGGTCGTTGGGTCAGCCAATTGAAGGTAGCCTCAAACAGGTTCCTAAACAGATCAGGAATGATAGCCATTTCATTCAAAGCTTTCCAGGCATCATCCTTCCATCCGGGACTCAGGTAATCTAAGAACCACTGACCCGCAAATACACCAATTTGCACATCTGTCCCACATTTGCAAACTACTGGTTTGATATCAGGCTCATAGAAGACATCACTACTGTTGTTTGTCTTCATCCAAGCAACAACATCATCTTTGACATCTTTGATGACT
>JARGGA010000287.1 GCA_029210805.1 Candidatus Thorarchaeota archaeon | reverse complement strand
GAATAATTTCCGACCACGTATCCATACATTCCCAGAATTAGGCACTCCTCAATGTCGTCATAAGAAGGGTTCTCGATAATATCTCTATAAATATCCAATAATCTCTCATCTACTTTCTTAGCTTTCGAAAATGATGATAGGTCTGCTCCTCCTTTTTTGGCTACTTCAAATGATAGGAGGTCTAGTGTTTCTCCAAAAGGACCTTCTTGATCTTCAGGAGTCTTTCCAGAGATGATAGATTCTGCTCTCTTAGATGCCCTCAGAAAGATCTGTTGAATCTGCTTGTGCTTGGATTTTGGAATTGCCTCTTGGAGTTCTTTCATTTCAGTCACATCGTTTCTATTATTGATCTATTGTCCCTTGCACGAGAGAGTATATCGCCTGCCTAGTGTCTCTTAGGGATATCTGTTTCTTCACAACTCCTTCTGCAACTAGTAGACTTAGTGCATATCGTACTGTACGAGAAGGCAGGTTGGTTTCGTCAGTGATTCGTTTCTGTGAAAGTGTACCGTGATACTCTAGAACCTTCAACACTAGCTTAGCACTAGGGGGTAGCTCTTGCGTGATTTCGCTAGACATTCCGGCTTTCCTAAGGAGCTTGCCACTCAAAGCGGCAACTCGTTCTTCTGTGAACTTGACAAAAACTGCATCAAATTCCGAACGCTCGATCCGAATATCAGAATTCTTGACTGGCACACGAGTTTGACCATCTAGCACTGCCTCTACTGTCACAGAACTTGAAATGCCCTTAATCTCAACAGGAGTATCATCAGGAACAATGATTGGCTTTCTTTCCGGATTAGAGCTATTAACTGGCACGACACTAAAGACACTTGCTGGATGAAAAACGATGGGTCCTCCGCCACTCATCGAATATGCAGTGCTACCAGTTGGTGTCGATACAATGATTCCGTCACTTCCATCTTCCCAAAACAGCTCCCCTCCTATGTGGAGGGAGTAAGTGAGTAACGTAGCGCTTCTCCTTGAAAAGATTGCCACCTCATTGAGTATAGGCGCTGTCCGCTTTTCTGAGATAGTTGCAACCAGTCTTGCTCTGGTTTCTTTGGACCACTTCTTGGCATCAAGATCAATTACAACTTGTTCGAATCCAGTTGCTGATACATCGAATAAGAAACTAGGGTGTCCTCTTGAGGCGACCGGCAAGATTGGGATTGACTCCTCTCCAATAGAGAGAAGCGTATTCAGAAGTGTTCGGTCCGACCCCACAACAACAAGAACATCAAGGTCAAGACGCTTTAGGTCCCTTCCTTTGGCTTTAGATATGGAGTTAACACTATCATTGATAAGAATCTCGAAACTACTATTTCCTAGCAATCCCACAATTGCATCTGCATCTTCTGCCATAGTTGCAGAAGCGCCAGATATTACACCAATTCTCGTGTTAAAGCCTCCAAGAGTATCGTGAATCTTTCAAAGGAACAGGTGACCACTTAAATCAACCTGAAGACTTCAGGGTTTCAAATTCAGTCGGATGGCAATTGTTGCCTGTTGAAATGGCATGTGTCAATCTTTGCCTATTGGAAACCCATTAAAAGCCCTCAGCAATGGGGTACAAACAGGTGCTCCTGATGACCAGCGATTGCAGTGAACTACAGGCAAAAATCTTGGAACTCAAGAAGAAAAGGAATGCACTCATTTTAGCGCACAACTATCAGACAATTGATATTCAACAGATTGCAGATTTCACTGGTGATTCCCTCCAGCTTGCTAGAAAAAGTGCAGAGGCAACTGGTTATGACCTGATTATTTTCTCAGGTGTTCGTTTCATGGCAGAAATGGCAACTGTGTTATCGAATGGTGTACCTGTCTACATTCCTGATCCTAGTGCGCTCTGTCCCCTTGCAGCATATGTTGATGCAGATAAGATACGCGCAAAGAAAGAGGAATACCCTGGTCTCCCTGTTATTGTTTATGTCAATACAACTGCTGAAACTAAATCTGAAACAGATTACATTTGTACTTCAGGAAGCGCAGTGGAAATTGTAAAAGCTCTTGGCGTTGAGTCCGTTCTCTTTGGCCCCGATTCAAATCTCGCGGATCATGTACGAATGCATACTGATGTTGAAATCATTGACATTGAGCCAAGAGGCTCTTGTTATGTACATAATCAGTTTGATCTGGCACAATTGCAACTTCTGAAAGAGGAATATCCGGATTCAATTTCGATTGTCCATCCTGAATGCCCGAAGGAAGTTCAAGAAGCAGCAGACATGGTTGGTTCCACTGGAATGATGGTTAAAACGGTTGCAAAGGCTCCTTCTAACACCATATTTCTCATTGCAACGGAGATGGGACTCATACATCAACTGCAGAAATCATTTCCCGATAAGAAAATAATTCCTGTTTGGGAAGGGGCCATTTGTAGACAGATGAAGAAACACACTCTGGAAAAAATATTGCATGTCCTGGAGGACTTGCCAGAGGAAAACCGAGTTACTGTTCCAATTGCTCAGCTACCTCACATTACAGAGGTACTTGAACAAATGAACAAAGTGAAAGGACAAGGACCAGCAACGCCAGTTGTACAGGAATCCTAGATTCCTTAGACAGCTTCAAGATGCCTTGGAACCTCTCCAATAGAATTCACCACACAACCAGAGTGCCCCTTGTTACGATAGTCTTCCTGTGAGAAGATTCCTGTGATTCCAATGAATCGACAGAATCCCTGTGATCTTTCAAAGTCCTTCAATGAATCCCCAACAAATACCACATCTTTCATAGATATTTGATGTTCATCTGAAATATGATTGAAATGGTCAGCCCCTTTTTCAAATCCAGGACGATATCCAAGAATCTCCTTGAAATGGTGGCTCAAACCTCTCTTCTCGAAATACTTGATAATTGTTGGCTGAAATGTAGATGATGAAACAAAAACATCAATCTTCTTGGATTCTAGTTCCTTTAGCGCTTTCTCCGTTTCCGGAAAGAGTTCTTGTTCGAAGATGCGTTCTATCTTCAGATGCTCAAATTCCTCCGTTGCGTCCTTGTTTTTGCCATTGTTTGGGAAATTCATCTCGATTTGATGTTCATAAGGAAGTCCAGTCGTTGACCTGTACCGCTGTATTGCATCCTCCTTGGTCACTCCGTAATACTTCATGAAAATCTGAACACCAATCATCTCCAAGAAGGGCATACTATCGGCTAGTGTTCCATCAAAGTCAAAGATAACCGCTTTACATCGCAACAGGTCTGTCATTTCGTAATCCTCTCCGAATGGCCTTTAGTATATCTTTTAGATGCTTTTGGTGTAGCAAATCATGGCTAGTCCTTCACTTCAGGAAACTCGCCTTTCTTCAACGCTTTGTTGTAATCTTCTATGCATCTCTTTATAGTCTTGAAGGCCTCTCCTTTATCCTCGAACTTCCTAACTTCAACATGTCCCCCTTCTTGTATCTTGTATGTAGCGTAGAAGTGCCTTAATTCCTCCATTCTGCTTTTAGGCAAATCAACCAGGCCATTCACATCTCGATAGTATGGGTCTTTAATTGGAACTGCAATGATTTTATCATCGATTTTTCCGGCATCATCCATTTCCATTATCCCGATTGGTCTCGCACGCACTAAGCATCCAGTAAAAGTTGGCTCGGTAATCAATAGAATGACGTCAAGAGGGTCTCCATCTTCATCAAGCGTCTTTGGAATGAACCCATAGTCAAAGGGAGCAAATGTGTAGAGTACTCGATCCAAACGAAAGATATTATGCATCGTATCATACTCGTATTTGTTCTTACTAGCTCTTGTCATTTCAACAATTACGAAAATCTCGCTTGGTGGGTCCGGGCCTGTGGGGAGGTCATGGAAATAGTTCACCATAAATCTTCAGCACCTTTCTTCATAACAGTCTTCATTGTTGTACTTGTCTTTACGGAAAAGTTCTTCGACATGTTCTTTTTGTACTACTAACAGTCAAATGTGAACTATATTATCGATATGTGAGGATTGAAGATGAGTGAAGATATTGATTTTCCAGACTCTCTGGATATTGGTGGTCTCTTTAGAGGAACTGCGACCATTACCTTCGTTGCTGAAATCGTTGCGGCGATCATGATGCTAGGATCTATCATAGCTTATGTCATTTCTCGAGGAACCCTGATATCCGATTTAGATGTTGACATAGCAATTCTCTTGCTGATGGTAGGTTCAATGATTACACTTCTCATCTTCCTCGGTGCTATTGGATTCTTCGTCAGATTCAACAAACGACTTCAAGGAGCAGTTATTGGCAAGGGAATTGGCGAAGTGGATCTCAAGGGTCCACGGGTAAAATCGGTTTTGATTATTTATGGTCTTGCTGTTGGATTGATTCTAATCATTGGAATGTATATCTATTGGATTGTATGGCGATATTGGCTCGCTCCAATTGCTGCAACCTCTCTGAGTTTCTTGATACTCTCCCTAGCAACAGGTATGTTCGTATTGGCTCTATTGATACAGATTATCGTAATGGCTCTTGGAAGAACTGCGACTTCTGTTATTGAGAAAGTGTTGGTTGACCAAAAGTAGATTTCATTTATCTGCAAGAGTCATATTTAAAATGTGACCGAGCTGTTGCACATGCCACGGAGCTAAGGGAA